>JASHRP010000191.1 GCA_030037375.1 Bryobacteraceae bacterium
AAGAATTCGCCTCCATCGAGTGCGTTTTTCGCCACGCTTTACGGCCTCAATGAAGCGGGTTTCCTCATCGAAATATTGCGACAAGATTTTCTGGAGCAGATCTCCAGTGGAACAGCCAAGTCGAGTGGCCGACTGCGCGAGCCGCGGCTCGAGTTCTGGAGGGAAGTGCACTTCCATGCCACCACCGTATCGCACTCCCCCAGGGCGGTACGTGCATGGTTTATCCTGAAGCCGGGCTGCACTGAAGCGGCCGCGACATTATGAAGAGATTTCTCCTCGGATTCGTAATCGGCATCCTGTTTGTCGGACTCGTGGTGGTTCTTTTGGTGCTCGCGGCAGTGCGCTTCGGATCGCGTCCGCCGACGGTGAACTCGAATTCGGCGTTAATCCTGCATCTCGAAGGCGACGTCCCGGAGCAGGCGCCCGTGGACGTTCAGATTCCCTTCCTTCAGGAGCAAACTCCGCTTACCGTGGCCGAGACGTGGCACATCTTGCAGCAAGCCGCGGGCGATAGCCGGATCAAGGCGCTGATTCTCGAGCCGAAGGGTTTGACTGCGGGCTGGGCCAAGATGGAAGAGCTTCGCGACGACATCCTCGCGTTCAAGAAATCGGGCAAGCCGGTGTATGCGTACCTGAAGGGCGCGGGCACCCACGAGTATTACGTCGCCACAGCCGCGGATCAAATCTACATGGCGCCGGAGGACGAGCTCGACGTAAAAGGTTTGCGCGCGGAGCTCATGTTTCTCAAGGGCACGCTCGACAAGCTCGGCGTCACGATGGAGTTCGAGCATGTCGGGAAGTACAAGGATTACCCGGATCAGTTCACCAAAACCGGGCCGTCGCCGGAAACACTCGAGTACGTCAACGAGATCCTGGACCAGTATTACGGAAATTTGATCGACGTGATGGCGCAGGGCCGCAAGAAATCCTCGGCTGACATTCGTGCCGTGATCGACCAAGGGCCCTTCGTCGGATCGCAGGCGCAAGCGGACGGCCTGGTCGACGGGCTGATCTACGAAGACGAGATGTTCGACAAGGCGGGCAAACTGGCGCGGATCGCGGATCGCTCATATTCCAAGGTCATCGGCGGCGACAGGGGCAAACGCATCGCACTGGTAACCGAGGAGGGAGACATCATTCGGGGAAGCGAAAACGACGTAAGCGTCAACGAGGGCATCGCTTCCGACACCGCGATCAAGACCATGCGTCAGGTGGAAAACGATAGCTCCATCGACGCAGTCATCCTGCGCATCGATTCTCCGGGCGGCGACGGCATCGCATCGGACGACATCCTGCATGAGGCCAAACGGCTCAGCCAGAAGAAGCCGATGGTGATCTCGATGTCGGATGACGCGGCTTCAGGCGGCTACTTCATCGCGATGACCGGCGATCCCGTAATCGCGTACTCGAATACGCTCACCGGCTCCATTGGCGTGTTCTTCGGCAAGATCGATCTTCAGGGTCTGTACGAAAAAATCGGGCTCAAGAAGGATCTGATTACGCGAGGAAAATACGCCGCGATCGATTCGGAGACCGCTCCGCTCACCGATGACGAGCGCGCAAAGCTGCAGGCCGAGATTCAACTGTTTTATCAAGGCTTCGTCCAGAGAGTCGCCGACGGACGCAAGCGCCCCTACAACACGATCGAGCCTCTGGCGCAAGGCCGCGTTTGGCTCGGCTCACAGGCGAAGAAGAACGGATTGATCGACGAGATCGGCGGACTGGACCGGGCGGTGGAACTGGTCAAGCAGCGCGCCAAGATCGGAGCATCGGAAAAAGTGACGCTGGTCTCGTTCCCTCCGAAGCGCTCGATCTACGATCTGCTGATGAATCGCAATAGCGATTCGGAGATCGAAGCGCAGCTTCGCGCGGTGCTGGGAAAGATGCCGCTGCGGCTGCTCGCTCACGGCGGAGTCATGCGGCTGATGCCGTTCACGCTGGTGGTGAAGTAGCTCTGCGTGCGCGGCGCCATTCGAACAGCACGACCCCCGCGGCCACGCTCGCATTAAGCGAAGCCACTCCGCCCTGGGGCATTGGAATGCGCACCAGGAAATCGCAGTGTTTGGCGGTCTGCGCGTGCAATCCGTGCCCCTCCGCGCCGATTACGAACGCGGTGGGCGCGGAATAAGCGGTGCGGTCGTACTCCAGCGGACCGCGTTCATCCAAGCCATAGATCCAGTAGCCGAGCTCCTTCAATTGCTCCAGCGCGCGATTGATATTGCCGGCCCGAACCACGGGAATGTGCGCGAGCGCTCCCGCCGCGGACCGCGCGACGGTCTCGGTCAAACCCGCGGCTCGGCGTTCCGGAACGACCACTGCCGCGGCTCCGGCGGCGTGCGCCGTGCGGACGATCGCGCCGAGATTGTGCGGGTCCTCGATGCCGTCCAGCACCACATGAAGGCCGCGGCCGGCCGCGGTTTCCTGGAGCGTCGCGTAGCGGGCTTCGGCTCCGAACGCGATGACGCCCTGGTGATGCCCTCCGGATGCGGCGCGGTCGAGCTGCGCGCGCGGCTCGAAACGCACCGGGATCTGGCGCTCGCGGCACAAATCGATCAACTCTTGAAGACGCGTCCCTCCGGCTCCCCGGGCGATGACCACGCGATCCAGCGGCAGCCCCGCTTTTAAGGCTTCTTTCACGGGATGGATTCCCGCCAATAAGGACATTAGAATTAAGGGTACCTTCATGAGCACTCCCGAAAATGCGCTGGAGGCAAGCGCCTTGGCCGCCGACCGTCAGGATCCGGAGATCCCCGATAAGCTATATTTCCGGATCGGAGACGTGGCGCGGCTCGCCGGAATCAAGCCTTATGTGCTGCGCTTTTGGGAGACCGAATTTCCCGCGCTGGGCCCGCGCAAATCCGGCACCGGCCATCGCCTATACCGCCGCAAGGACGTGGAGATGGTACTGGAGATCAAGCGCCTGCTCTACGATCAAAGGTTCACGATCGAAGGAGCGCGCAAATTTCTGGAGACGCGTCCGAAGGCCGAAGCCGCGCCCGCGCCAGGGAAAGCGGCGAAGCGCCGGCCGGCGAAATCGGCGACGCTTCAGCCTAAAGGCCAAGCCGATTTGTTCGGAGGATCTGTGCCGCCGGAGGCGCTCGACACGGTGCGCGCGGAACTGCGCTCAATTCTCGAGTTGTTGAAGTAGCGGGCGCCTTAAGCTCGCGCCTTAACGGCGCTCATACCTTACCCTCGCTCGCCGATGAGGACTACAGAGGTCCTGTCCTCTCTGCGCCATGATTCAGGTGACCCGCATCAACCACGTCCCCTTGGTCCTGAACTCGGATCTCATTGAGCACGTGGAGACAACTCCGGACACGGTGATTAGTCTGACCACCGGTCACAAGTACATGGTGCTCGAATCGGCCGATGAGGTCGTCAGGAGAGTCGTCGCGTTCCGGCGGGAGATACTGTCTCCGCGGCCACTGCGCGAGGGCTAACCGCGCGTGGCGGACGAAAATAAAATCGAATCGAAGCCGGAGAACAAAGGAGCGCTGCGTCCGGACTTGGTTACCATTGCGGGCCTGGTGGTTGCCTTCGCGGGCATCCTCGGCGGCCTGCTGATGGAGGGCGGGCGCATCCGGGATGTCGCGCAAATCACCGCCGCGATGATCGTACTGGGCGGAACTATCGGAGCGGTGATGGTGTCCACTCCGCTGCATGTGCTCAAAGGGGCCGTGGTGCGCGTCCGCGGCGTGTTTCTCGATTCCACTCCGGACCTGAGCCAGATCACCGAAGAGGTCATCGGCTACGCGACCAAGGCGCGCAAGAACGGGATCGTGTCGCTTGAGCAGGAAGCCGAAGAGATCGCCGATCCGTTTCTTCGCAAGGCTCTGAATCTGGCCGTGGACGGAACCGATTTGCAGGAGATCCGCAAAATGCTGGAGCTCGAAATAGATACCGCGGACCAACGCAGCGAAGCGGAGGCCAAGGTGTTCGAGTCCGCCGGCGGCTATGCACCCACGGTCGGCATCATCGGCGCCGTGCTGGGATTGATTCAGGTGATGAAGAATCTGGCGAATATCGACGAAGTGGGACACGGAATCGCGGTTGCGTTCGTGGCCACGGTGTACGGCGTGGCGTCCGCGAATCTTCTGTTCCTCCCGATCGGATCGAAGATCAAGGCGCGGCACCGCGCCGAGTCGCAGCGGCAGGAGCTGATTCTGGAGGGCGTCTCCGGAATTGTCGAGGGGCTGAATCCGAAACTGCTTCGCGAGAAGCTGCGGGCGTTTACGGGAGCGGCGGACGCCAAGCGCGCGGCCGAGGCTCCGAAAACGCCGGCGGAATCGAAGGCGCCCGCGGAATCGAAAGCTCCCGAGACGCCGGTAAAGGCGGAAGCGTAATCATGGCTCGAAAGAAGAAGCCGCCAGAGCAAGAAAATCACGAGCGATGGCTGGTGTCCTACGCCGATTTCATCACGCTGCTATTCGCGTTCTTCGTGGTGATGTTCGCGACTTCGCAGACGGACAAGGCTAAAGCGCAGCAGGTTTCCGAGTCCGTGAAGCGGGCCCTGGACGGCGAGAAGATGACTTCGGTGCTGGCCGCGATCCTGGGCGGCACCGTGAACGACAACGGAAAAGGCAATGCGATGATGCGCGGTCCCGGCGGCGTGCAGAAGCAGGTAGCCGAGAAGCCGGAGGACAAAAAGGAGAAGCTCGCGGAGCTGGTGCCGTCGCTGAAGGTTCTTTCCGAGGAATTGAAAAAGGAGATCGAGAGCGGACGAATCGAGATCAGCATGCAGCCGCGCGGACTGGTGGTGAGCTTCGCGCAAGCCGCGCTGTTTCCTTCGGGCGAGGATGTGATTTCGCCGGACGCTTACGAGGGGCTGGAGAAAGTGGCCGCGGCGATCAATCGCCTGCCGAATCCCGTGCGCCTGGAAGGGCACACGGATTCGATCCCCATTCGCACGCCCCGCTTCCGCAGCAACTGGGAGCTATCGGCCGCACGCAGCATCGCGCTGATGGCGATTCTCACGGAGAAATACGGTGTTCCGGCGGACCGCTTGTCCATCGCCGGCTACGCCGACACGGCTCCCATCGCGTCGAATGACACCGAAGCGGGGCGAGCGAGAAACCGGCGCGTGGATATCGTCGTGCTGAACGAGCAGGGCGTGATCGCGGAGCCGGCGAAGCTAGAGGAAAAGAAGCCGGAGGAGAAGAAGGTTGACCAAAAGAAGTGACGCGTTCATGGCTTGAGCCTCACCCGCAGGAACACATTCACGCCCCACGGGTGTCCGCCATAATAGGGCTGGATCGCGGCAGGAATGGCGTAAGCGGTGACATTCGCGCCAAGCCCGGTTTCCGCATTGCGATATTGCCAAATGTCGCGAGTGTAGCCGGCTGTGTACGCCTGGACGCGAAACGTGCTGCCCGCGGAACGGTCGAGCGATTCCTCGATCGCGGGCTGGTCCTCGAATAGTTCATCTTTATCCACCAGCTCAATCCGCCCTGTGACGAAGTTCTTTCGGGCGATGGGATAGACCGATTCGAGCAGGTACGCGTCGAGATTCCGGCCGGTGAGGGTTTCATGATTGCGGCCCCATATCAGGCTCGAAGCCCACGCGCCGCCGGGAAGCGGGCGGGCGTAGGAAATGGAGGCCGTGGCGCGCACGATATCGCCGGGCTCATCGGACTCGGGATGCGTCAGACGCCCGGCGGAGAATTGAGCGGACCAATTCTTCGAAGGAAACACGTTGATGCGGCCGGAGTAGGAGTTCATCGGGCCCCAATCGATGGTCCAGCGATTCTCTCCAGGCTCGGTTCCATAGAATCCGCTGGCTTCGAGGCTCACCAGCCTGTAGCGGAGTTCGGCGGTGGCGACGTTGTACGAGATATGCGTCGAGTCCTCCCAGTGATGACCTATGGGCGCTTCGGGAATTTCCATCGCGGAAGCGCGGTGCGGATAGGCAACGGGTCCAAGCGCGGGGTCGCCGACGGGCGCGTAGTAGAAATGCAGCAGAGCGTACTCGCCGACACGATGGGCGTAGTGGACGCCGAGACCCATCACGAAATTATGCGGGTGCTGGCCGTCGACAATGGGCACGCCATAGGCAGTCTCTCCTGTTTGAAACAATTCGGGATAACGGCGATTTGTGATTGTCGCTGGCTCCAGGCTAAGCATGGTTTCGAGCAGGAGCGTTCCGCCCGCGAGGGGGTGCTCAGCGCCGGTCATGAACCAATTGGTTGAATAGAGCTTGTCGCCGCCTCTAGGCGCGCTCTGCTGCGTGTCGACCAGAAACGCCTGGCCCATCATCATGAGTCTCCACGAACCCTCGGGCCGCATGAGCATGGGCAAGGGCTGAACCTCAGGATTGCGGCTGGTGCCCGACGAGGTGTCCATCAAATACACGTCAGGCGAGGCGACTTGCGCGGAAAGGGCGGCTGACGCCAAGAAAATGGGCGCAAGGATTGCGCGCTGCATACACTTCTCCTGTCTCTCGAAAGCTAACTGGCGGATTTAGAGAGGCAGGATCAGATTCTGAGGACGGAGTGTTGGGGCAGGGGTGGCGAGAGT
Organism: Bryobacteraceae bacterium; assembly: GCA_030037375.1. GTDB lineage: Bacteria > Acidobacteriota > Terriglobia > Bryobacterales > Bryobacteraceae > Palsa-187. The sequence goes on from JASHRP010000191.1 coordinate 6,514, forward strand.
TCTGAAACCGGTGGCGCAGAAGACGTGAAGCCCGAAGCGGTCAGCTCCGCGGCGGGCGCCGGAAGGATGGTAGTGAAGGCTGCGACTGCGACCGTGGCTTGCGGAAGCTCTCCCGTCAGCAGCAACGGGGCGCACGAGGCGGAGCCTTTGTGGTGATGGCAAGCAGGCATGGCCGTCTGAACGGCGACGCAGGACACCGCGCAGGTGACGCTCACGATGATGAGCGCCAGCACCGCGACGATGGCCACCGGCCACTTCACACCCTGATTTTACGACAAAGCGATAATGGCTAGTCAGTGCGGCGGTTTAAAACACATTACCGGCATCTGTTGTTGCGCTGGCGGAGCTTCGAGGCGCGATTCTATCGCGAACGCTACCCCGACGTCATCGCCGCGAAGATGTGGCCCTTCGCGCATTACCTGCTGCATGGGGCGGCGGAAGGGCGTAAGCCGTGTGCGTGTTTCGATCCGGATTACTATTTGGCCCGGTCCGTGGCGGCGAGAAGGCGGGGCGGAGATCCGTTCGTGGATTATCTGCTGCACGGACGCAGCGAAGGCGCGAGTCCGCATTGGCTCATGGATGGTCGGGCGCTGAATGGTCCGCCGGCGGAAGGGTCGCTGTTCGGATGCGGTTCGTAATCCTGCACTACCACTTCCTGAAAAACGCGGGGATGAGCATTGAGAGCATCCTGCATCGCAGCTTCGGATCGCGCTTTGCATCGATCGATACGCCGGAACGGGATGGGCACGTTTCGGAAGAAATGCTGCTGGATCACCTCCGCCGCGATTCCTTTCTCCAGGCTGTATCGAGCCATCAGATTCGTTATCCGGCGCCGTGCGTGCCAGGATTCTTGTTCTTCGATTTATGCTTCCTGCGCGATCCGCTAGACCGGATTCGATCGATGTACGACTATTTTCGCGAGAAGCCGCGGGAGGGCGATCCTGTTAGCGACTTCGCGAATCGGTTTTCGCTGGGAGGATTTGTCGCGGTTCTCATTGAAGAGATGCCGTGGTATATCCACGACGCGCAGGTCAATCTGCTCTCGAACGGAATCGCGAATGATATTCCGCAGCCCGGAGATTTCGAGCGAGCTGTTTCGAAGATGCTGAGGACGTCGTTTCTTGGGGTGGTCGATAAATTCCACGAGAGCCTTGTGGCGGGCGAACATTTCCTGAAGCCGGTGTTTCCGACGCTCGATTGCACGATGGAAACCGAAAATGTTTCGGAGGGCCAAGCGGGCGAATTGCGCGAGGCGTGCGAGCCGGCGGTCTACGCGGAGCTCGTACGGATGACGGCGTGCGATATGCAGCTGGTGGAGCTGGCTCGAGCGGAGGTTGTGAGGCGGTTTAACCTAGCTCGAGCTTCGCGTTGATCTGCGCGCGGAGCTGGTCGTAGCCGGCGGCTTGCAAGAAGGCGTGACGTTGAGGACGGGCGACGAATCGGGTGCGGCCGTGCTCGTCGGGCCAAACGGCTGCGATTTCGCCTTCGAGATTCGCTTTCTTCGCCGCCCGTTCGAGCGCTGCGTAAGCGGCGGGCGTGGCGGGACGGTTGAGAAAGACCACGACGATCTTGACATCGTCGATGTCCAACTGCGCTACGTCGAGCGAGGTCCCCACTGGGGTGATTATGACATCGTCCTTATGACACGATGAAGTCATGCGGCGTGTGCTATTTCTGGTTGCGATGACTGTTCCATTGTCCGCTCAGATGACCGAGATCTCCGGCGATCGCCTTCGGGCGCACGTCAAATTCCTGTCGAGCGATCTGCTGGAAGGCCGAGGTGTCGGCGCGCGGGGCGGCGAGCTCGCCAGCGATTACATCGCTACACAGTTTGCTTTAATCGGCGCGAAGCCGTTCGGCGACGCCGGGACGTATTTCCAAGCAGTATCGCTGGTAGGCGTCGAGCCGCAGCCATCGACGTCGCTGTCGATGGTGTCGAACGACGGCTCGGCTACGCCGTTCAAGTATCTCGACGAGTTCGTCGGCGTGACGCTGCAACAAAAACCGGATGTTACGTTCGATGCTCCGGCGGTGTTCGTCGGCCATGGGATCACCGCGCCGGAGTACCAATGGGACGACTATGCGGGCGTGGACGTGAAGGGCAAGGTGGTGGTGCTGTTCACCAATGAGCCGCCCTCGGACGATCCGAAATTTTTCACCGGCAAGGCGCTGACGTATTACGGACGCTGGACCTATAAATACGAAGAAGCCGCGCGCCGCGGCGCCATCGCGGCGATCATCATTCACACCACGCCGACGGCGAGCTACGGGTGGGATGTGGTGCGGGCGTCGTGGGCTCGCGAAGATCAAGAGGTGCGGCTCGCCGAAGGCGAGCACGATCTCGCGTTCGCGGGCTGGGTGACCACGGAGGCGGGCGCGAAGATCGCAGGGCTGCTCGGCAAATCCGTGGATGAGTTGCTAAAGATGGCCGATACGCGCGGGTTCAAGGCGATCGATCTGCCGGTTCGGTTTCGCGGCGCGGCTCCGGCGAAAATTCGCGACATTTTGACGCGTAATGTTGTGGCGAGAATCGAGGGCAGCGATCCGCAACTCAAATCCGAAGCCGTGGTGTTCAACGCGCATTGGGACCATCTGGGCCTCGGCGATCCGGTGAACGGCGATCCGATTTATCACGGCGCCGTGGATAACGCGACCGGATGCGCGATGCTGATGGAGATCGCGCGTGCGTGGGCCGCCCTGCCGGAGAAGCCCCGGCGATCGGCGATTTTTCTGGCGGCAACTTCGGAAGAGGCGGGATTGCTGGGGTCGCGATTCTTCGGCGAGCATCCGCCGATTCCCGCGGGCAAGCTCGCGCTGGCGATTAACTACGACGGCTTCCAGCCGTGGGGACGGACCAGCGACGTGGTGGTGAACGGGTCGGAACGCACGACGATTTTCCCGATGGTGCAGGAGGCAGCGAAGCGGTTCAACATGACCATTGCTCCCGATCCTCGGCCTGAGGCTGGGTTGTACTACCGGTCGGATCATTTTTCGTTCGCGCGCGTCGGCATTCCGGCGTTTTCGATTGAGGAGGGCCGCAAGCTGCTGGGCAAGCCGGAGGGCACGGGCGAAAAGCTGTACGCGGATTACAACGACCACCGCTATCATCAGCCCGCGGACAGGTACGCCGACGACTGGGATTTTTCAGGCATGGAAGAGTACTGCCGTTTCGGGATGCTGATCGCGGTGAACGTGGCGAACTCGCCGCAGCTGCCGACTTGGCGCGCCGGGGATGAGTTCTTGCCGATGCGGGAGAGGGCGGGCGTGAAGTAAGGACGTAAGAGTGGCTTTCATTCCGCAATGCGCCAAGTGGTATTTGGCTGATATCGTCATTGAATTTACCATCGAGGGCGAGCGGGACAACCTCGTGCATACGAATGTCACGCTGATTCGGGCGGACTCTCCAGAGCAGGCTTACGAACGGGCGCTGTGTTATCGATGATCTCGAAGGCCCGCAGACCGTCGTTGGTGTCGGCGAGTTCGCGGTGGATGGGGGCGCCGCTGGAGACGAACTCGCCGTATAGAGCGTCCTGGTCGGTGGCGAAGATGTAAGCATCCCAGGGCCGCTCCGTGGCGCGAATGGTTCGGCTGGGGATGGATCTCCGGCGCGATGTATTTGAACATCACCATCACCTGGTCGCGAGCGACGAAGGCCCAGAAATCTGGGCCAATCCCGTCACCGCCTTTGCACTTCACCTCGAAGCCGAGCTTCGTCTGGTAGAACTCGATGGTCGCGGCAAGATCGTCGACGATGAAGAACGGAGTGATGCTGTTGAGCATGCCTCCTCAGTTTGTGCCGCGGGAAGGTCGGTCCGCCTTTCTTCGCTTCTGATCCTTAGTCTCTCACCATAGCACCCGCTAACTCGGGTATTTCTGCCCCAATCAGCGGAGCGAAGAAAAAGAGAATGCAGGACTTAGTGAACTTTTCCCTTGCAATCTTGAAGCCGGGAGGTTTACATTAATCAAGTGGCCGAATGTGGTCTAGAGTGAACGGTAGTGGACCAAATCGAGCAAAAGCCGGTCGAATCGGGGGCAGAACCGCCCCATTCTATCGCCCAGGCGTCGGTCGACGACAAGGGCCGGCTCAAACTGCCGTCCGAGTTCACGGAGTACCTGGAGAAGTCCGGGGTGACCAAAGTCTTTATAACCACAGTGGATTTCCGTCAAGTTCGAATATATCCGCTGGCCCTGTGGCAACGCAACGAAAATCTTTTCGACAACGCGGGCGAGCATACCGGCGAGGCGGAGAGATTGGCGCGGCTGGCCAAGCATTTCGGCGGCGACGCGGAAATCGACAAGAGCGGCCGCGTGCTGCTTCCGGCGCTGTTGCGCCAGGAAATGGGGCTCGAAAAACAACCGGTCTGCGTGGACGCGTACGGAGGACGCATCAACGTGGTGAGCAAGAAGATTCACGACGAGCTGTTGCAGGTCGCCAAGGCCAGCCTGGCCGGCGATCTCAAGACGCTCGAAAAGCTCGGATTCAAGTAATCGTGACGCATGCACGTCCCGGTGATGCTCGCGGAGTGTCTGGACTATCTGAACGTTCAGCCGGGCGGCGTCTACGCGGACTTGACGGCTGGACTTGGGGGTCATACGGGCGCGATCGCGCGGCGGCTGAGTTCGGGATTGGTTATCGCCTGCGACCGCGATGCGGAGAGCATCGAACTGGCGCGGCGAAACACAGCGGATTGCGCGGACCGCATCCGCTTTCATCAAGCTTTGTTTTCGCAGGTGGAAGAGACGCTGGCGGCAGAAAAAATAACACAACTGGACGGACTGCTGGCGGATTTGGGCGCTTCGAAGTATCAGTTGACGGAAGGCGGGAGGGGGTTCTCGCTGATGGCGGACGGTCCCTTAGATATGCGCATGTCAAGGGGCGGGCGCATGGGGCAGGAGCGGACGGCCGCCGAGATCGTCAACCAGGAACCAGAGAGGGATCTCGCGGGGCTGATCTACGGCCTAGGCGAGGAAAGGAGGAGCAGAAGAATAGCCAGAGCAATCGTGCGGGCACGGCCGATACAAACCACCGGTCAGTTGGCCAAGCTGATCGAGGGGGTCGTGCCCCGTACGGGAAAACTGCATCCGGCCACGCGCACGTTCATGGCGTTGCGCCTGGCCGTGAATCGCGAAATGGAGGAGTTGGACGCGCTGCTCGAAGCCATTCCCCGGGTAGTCAAGAAGGGCGGACGGGCGGTGATTCTCACCTTCATGTCTTTAGAAGATCGCAAGGTAAAACACGGATTTCAAGCGATGGCCAAGGCTGGACAAGCGGAGCTGCTCACGCGGCATGTCGTAAAACCGCAGGCCGCCGAAATCCGGAGCAATCCCCCTTCGCGAAGCGCGCAGCTTCGCGCGGTGGAGTTGTTGTAGTCCCTTTAATCCAGGTCTCAAAGGAATCATCTGAATGGCAACGTTAGCAGACGTTTGGAGCAGAATGTTCGTGCAGGGCATGGAGCGGGTGAGCGATGCCGCGCGCGGAAACGATTCATCGGCGCGGCTCCGCGCGTTCCCCAACGAAGAGATCCTTTTCTACGTGAAGCGCATCGACAACAGCCGCGTGGTGCGGGCCGCTGACCCGGCCGCGCGAGGCCGCTGCTGGAAACTGATCGGATCGGTAATGGGAGCGGCCGTGCTCCTGATTTGCGTGCTCCTTCCGAGCGCGTACGGATTGATGGCGGGTTTCCAGATTCAATCCCTGCTCAAGGAATCGCAACGGCTGGAAGCCGACCAGGCGTCCCTGGAACTGCGCGAGACGCAACTGCTCTCTCCCGCGCGGATGCAGGAACTGGCCCGCGAACAGCAGTTCACCGATCCCGCGCCATCGCGCGTCATGTATCTGGACAGCGCGCAGGCCGCGGTGGCCATGAACCAGAAGTAACCTTCCAAAATCGCGAGCGCCTGGAATGCAGGAGACGTTATCCATCGGCCGGCTGAAGTGGTTGCTGCGAATCCTGCTGATCTGGATCGCGGCGATCTTCGGGCGCTTGATATGGCTCCAGGTGTTCAAGCATGACGAGCTCCTGAGGCTCGCCCAGCAGCAGCAGCAAAAACACATCGAAGTTCCGGCCATGCGCGGCTCGATTCTGGACCGCGACGGCCAGCCGCTGGCCAAGAGCCTCCCGGCGCAATCCATCTGCGTCAATCCGCAACACATTCCGGACGCGGGCGTAGCGGCGGACCTGCTTGCGGGCATCCTGGGTATGGATCGAGGCGCGCTCTATCACCGTATTCAGAGCGCGAAGGCGCGCGGTTCCGGGTTCCTGTGGATCAAGCGCAAAGTCGAAGACAGCGAAGCAGAGCGCGTGCGCCGCTTGAATCTGGAATGGGTGGAGTTCCGCAATGAGATGCGGCGGTTCTATCCGCGCGGCGAACTGGCGTCGCACGTGGTTGGCTCGACCGGAATCGTGGACGACGACGTAGCGGAGCGCGGCAACGCGGGCATCGAACAGCAATACGACGAGGAACTGGCCGGCCGCTCCGGCCTCGCGCAAGTCTACACCGACGTCAAGCAGAACGCCTACGATTCCGTGGTCACGCGCAAGCCAGACCCCGGCGAGGACGTCACGCTCAGCATCGATTCGAATCTGCAATACGTGGCGGAGCGCGAGCTGGACAAGACCATCCAGACCAGCGGCGCGAAGACCGGTTCGATCGTGGCGCTGAATCCGAACACCGGCGACGTGCTGGTGATGGCGAATTATCCTCGCTTCGATCCGAACGGGCCGCCGACCGGGGGCGAGGTCCCCGGTGCACGGAGCAATCTAGCGATCACCACGCCGTTCGAACCGGGCAGCGTCTTCAAAGTGATCACGCTCACGGCGGCGCTGGAGACGATCAAGTACAAGCCGGAGACGATCATCCCGTGCGGCAGCAGCCTGAAGGTCTACGACCGCGTGATCAAGGATGAGCATCCGCACGGCGCGATGAGCATGGCCGACGTGCTGGCGCATTCGAGCAATGTGGGCGCGGTGATGATCGGCCAGAAGGTCGGCGAGCGGGCGCTTTATAGTTACCAGCGCAAATTCGGGTTTGGGCAAAAAACAGGGATCGAGCTGCCGGGCGAATCCGCGGGCTTGCTGAAGCACGTGGAGGATTGGTCGGCCACGACCATCGACTTCACTTCGTTCGGACACGAGGTTGCAGTGACCTCCCTGCAACTTGCGTTGGCCGGCGCGGCGATCGCCAATGGAGGCATGCTGGTCAAGCCTCGGCTGGTGCTGGCGACCCAGAAGCCGGGACAACCCGCGCAACACTATGCTCCCGATCCGCCCACGCGGATCATCGCGCCTGAAACCGCGATCCAGATGCGGGGAATGATGGAAGGCGTGGTGCTTCGCGGAACCGCGAAAGGCTTCGCGAATCTGAAGGGCTACACGTCCGCGGGGAAAACGGGAACCGCGCAGATTTTCGATCTTAAATCGCACGTCTATACGCACCGCTACAACGCCAGCTTTCTGGGCTTCGCGCCGGTGGAGAATCCGCAGATCGTGATCATCGTGACGCTAGAAGGAACCGACGGCGGCGAAGCCGGGTTCGGTGCGCCAGTAGCGGCTCCGGTGTTCCGCGAAGTCGCGACGGCGGCGCTGCGCATGCTCGACGTTCCCAAGGATTTGCCGGACACGCCGGTTTCGGCTTTGCTCGAACCGGCGCCCGCAACGATTTCGGCCACAGGCCAACAAGCTGTATCCTCCGTTACTCCGCCGCCGGTCCAGGTGGACGAACCGGCCCTCACCGGAACGTCCACTCCCTCCTCCGATGGGAATCTGGACCGGCGGCATTTTTTTGCCGCGGCGGCGAACGGAGCGAAGAACGCGCACGATCCGGGCGGGCCTCCGCCGGGTCGAACTGGAGTTCAACTGGCGCGATGACGCTGGGTGAGCTGCTGGAAGGCGTAAAGCTCCGCCAGGACATGCCTTCCTCAGCCGCCGCATTGTCCGTGACCGGATTGGATTACGATTCTCGGCGCATTGAGAAGGGATTTGTGTTTTTCGCGTTCACGGGAGCACGCACGGATGGACGCCGCTTCGCCAAAGAGGCGTTGGAACGCGGCGCCTGCGCGGTCATCAGTGAATCCGCCGCTCCTCCAGATTTCGAGGGGCTTTGGATTCAAGCCGAGCATGGGCGCCGCGCTCTCGCGACGGCTTCGCGAAATTTCTATCGCAAACCGGATGAGCGCATGAAGTTCACCGGCATCACCGGAACGAACGGCAAGACCACGACATCCTATCTTCTTGAAGCGATCCTGCGCGAGGCCGGACAGATTACGGGGTTGATCGGAACCATCGAGTACCGTTTGGCGGGCAAGGTTCAGCCCGCAGCGAACACCACGCCCGAATCGCTGGACGTGATGAGGTTCGCCGCTGGGCTCGAAAAGCGCCGGGGCGACCATCTGATTTCGGAAGTCTCCTCGCATGCGCTGGAGCTGGGCCGGGTGCACGGTTTTCACTTTCACACGGCCGTGTTCACGAATCTCACGCGGGATCATCTGGACTTCCACGGCTCAATGGAGAAGTACGCGGAAGCCAAGCGCATGCTGTTCGCGCCCATTGACGCGCCGGCGCCGGAATACGCGGTGCTGAATGCGGACGAGTCGTTCACGGCCACCGTTCCGCGCACATCGAAGTCAATTCTCTACGGCCTGGGTAAGGACGCCGAGTTGAAGGCGGAGAACATTGCGGCGGGGTTCGACGGACTCCGGTTCGATATCGTTTGGCAGGGAGCACGGCAATCGATCGAATCGCCGCTCCCCGGAAGGGTCAACGTACTGAACATTCTTGCGGCGGCGGGAGCGGCGCTGAGTTACGGCATCGACCTTGAGACGATCGCGCGAGGCGTGGCGGCGTGCCGCGCCGTGCCGGGCAGATTCGAACGCATCGACGCCGGCCAGCCGTTCCTGGTGGTGGTGGACTACGCACACACCGACGACGCGCTGCGCAACGTGATTCAGATGGCTCGCGAGCTGGCATCGCAAAAATCGCCGAGAGGACGCGTGATCACATTATTCGGCTGCGGCGGCGATCGCGACCGTTCCAAGCGGCCGCTGATGGGCATGGCTGCGGGCGAGCTTAGCGACTTCGTGGTGCTGACGTCCGACAATCCGCGCTCGGAGGATCCGATCGCGATCATGAACGATGCTCTGGTCGGATTGCGGAGATTCGATACGCCGCACGCGGTCGAGCCGGACCGCGCTCGCGCGATTCGCATCGCGATCGAGCAAGCGGGCGAAGGCGACGTGGTTTTGCTGGCCGGAAAGGGACACGAGAACTATCAGGTGTTCAAGGATCGAACGATTCACTTCGACGATCGGGAAACGGCGCGGGAGGCGCTCAAAGGGTTTGGGTATAAGAAGTAATACAGGCCCCGATGAATCTCTCTTTGCGCCAGGTGGCGGAATGGCTGGGTGTCGCGGAGAAATCCTCCGCGATGGTTACCGGCTGGAGTGTGGATTCGCGCTCGCTCAAAGCGGGCGATTTATTCTTCGCGCTAAGGGGGCCAAATCATGATGGGCATGCGTACGTCCGGGACGTTTTACAGAAGGGCGCGCCGGCCGTGGTCGTGGATCGGGAGGTTTCTGGAGGCTCGGCGGCGGAAGGCAGAATATTGCGGGTGGAGGACACGCTTCAGGGGCTCCAACAGTTGGCCGCGAAAGCGCGGCGGAGTTGGGGCGGCCGCGTGGTGGCAGTAACCGGCAGCGCCGGCAAAACCACCACGAAGGATATTATCGCCGCGATGCTGGCGGCGGAACTGCGGACGGCCAAGAACGAAGGGAATTTGAACAACCACATCGGCGTGCCGCTTTCGCTTTTGCGAATGGACGATGCTGCCGAAGTGGCTGTGCTGGAGATGGGAATGAATCACGCGGGCGAGATCCGGCGGCTGGCCGAGATCGCCGCTCCGGAGATCGGAGTGGTGACGAACGTCGGGACCGCGCATATGGAAAACTTCGATTCTATCGACGGAATCGCCGCGGCGAAGCGCGAGCTGATCGAGGCTTTGCCTGCCAACGGGGTCGCGGTGCTGAACGCGGACGATGCTCGCGTTGCCGCGTTTCGGGGCTATCATGCGGGCCGCTCGGTCTTGTACGGCGAATCGTCTGCGGCGGACGTGCGCTGCGAGGACGTGCATGCATCCGCGGACGGCATCGAGTTCCGCGTGGAGCAAACGGTGTTTCGCAGTCCGATGGCGGGCCGGCACGGCGTTTCGAATTTGCTCGCGGGAATCGCGGTCGCGAAAGAATTCGGCATCGCCATCGATCGCTTGCCGGAACGAGTTCGTGAATTGACGCCGGGGAAAATGCGGGGCGACCGCTTCACCTCTCGCGGCGTGTTAATTTATAACGATTGCTACAACTCCAATCCCGAGGCGGCGCGCGCCATGCTGGATGTCCTTCGCGAGACTCCGGCGCGGAAGCACATTGCCGTTTTGGGGGAGATGCTCGAGCTTGGCCGATGGGCTGAGACGCTTCATCGCGAGGTAGGAGACTACGCAGCGGGGAGTGGTTTAAATGTGCTCGTTGGAATACGCGGCGCGGCCTGTTACACAGTGGACGCGGCCAGGCGTTCTGGCCTTCGGGCCGACGCCGCGTACTTTTTCGACGATCCGCGCGAAGCCGGACGGCTGGTGCGCTCGCTTGCATCGGAGGGAGACGCGATTTTATTCAAGGGCTCGCGCGGGGTGCGCGTGGAGCTGGCGCTAGAGGAATTCCTGAAGCCGGAGACGGCATCCGAATCGTCGGCGGGGACGGAGGAATGCCGCTGACCCATGCTGTACTGGCTCGGATACGAACACCTGTATCATCTCTACACGCCGTTCCGCGTGTTTCAATACACCACGTTTCGAACGGGCATGGCATTTTTCACCGCGATGCTGCTCTCGATTTTGCTGGGGCCGTGGATGATCGCGCGGCTGCGGGCATTTCAAATCGGACAGCATATTCGAGAGGATGGACCGCAGTCGCATCAGAAGAAGGCCGGAACGCCGACAATGGGAGGATTGCTCATTGGAGCGTCTATCGTTTTCCCCGTGTTGCTGTGGGCCAATCTGCGGACTCCCGCGGTGTGGGTGTCGCTCGCGGGGCTGGTGGCGTTCGGAATGGTTGGGTTCTTCGACGATTATGCGAAGACCCAGCGCAAACGCAACCTCGGCCTGACAGTGGCGCAAAAATTCATTCTGGAGGTGGTCGCGGCGTTGTTTGTCGGGGTTCTGTTGCTCGGGTTGAATGCCAAGGGGCTGTACTCGACAAACATGAACGTGCCCTTCTTCAAAAGTTTCACCCCGGATTTATTGATCCATTCCTGGCTGCTAAGCCCGCTCACCTATCCGCTGGCGTTCGTGTTTTTTTTCGGATTCCTGATTCTGGTGCTGGTGGGATGCTCGAACGCTGTGAACCTGACCGATGGATTGGACGGATTGGCGATCGGACTGATGGCGATCGCCTCGGCCGCGATGACCGGCTTGGCATTTCTCTCCGGGCATGCGGAGTTCGCGCGATATCTGGAACTATCGCGAACACCCGGCGCGTCGGAGCTTACGATTTTCTGCGGAGCGATGTTCGGCGCTTCGCTCGGATTTCTTTGGTACAACGCGCATCCGGCGGAAGTGTTCATGGGCGACGTGGGCGCGTTGGGATTGGGCGGCGGATTGGGAACGGTCGCGGTGTTGCTGAAGCAGGAGATTTTGCTGCTGTTCATTGGCGGCGTGTTCGTAATCGAGCTGCTGAGCGTAGTGATTCAGGTGGCCAGCTTCAAAACGCGCGGCAAACGAGTTTTCAAGATGGCTCCGCTGCACCATCATTTCGAGCAACTGGGATGGGCCGAATCGAAGGTGATTGCGCGATTCTGGATCGCGGGATTGGTTCTGGCCCTGTTTGCGCTGACTACGCTAAAACTGCGATGAAGTTGGACGGAGTCCGTGTGGCTGTTGTGGGAATGGCGCGGAGCGGGATCGCGGCGGTGGAACTGCTGATCGACAAGGGCGCGAGCGTGATTGCCGTTGACGCGAAGCCAGTTCGGGATGAGCGCTTGGAACGCATGGGTGTGCGCGTGCTGCCGCAGAATGACGCGGCATTTGAAGGAGTGGATCTGATCGTGCTATCTCCGGGCGTGCCGGCTGACGCGAAGGAAGTGGATGCGGCCCGGAGGCGCGGCGTGCGCGTGGTCGGCGACCTCGAACTCGCAAGCTGGTTTCTGCAAGGCGAGACAATCGGCATTACCGGATCCAACGGAAAGACGACGACTACGGCTCTCACGGGGCACATTCTGAAATCGAGCGGCGTCGCGGCTCAGGTCGGCGGGAACATCGGGACGCCTCCGGCGACGATGGTTGCGACGTCGAAGGCCGGGCAGTGGAATGTGCTGGAGCTTTCGAGTTTTCAGCTCGAAACCATCGAGAGCTTTCGGGCGCACATCGGAGCCGCGCTGAACGTCACGCCGGATCACCTCGATCGGCATTACACGTTCGAGCGTTACGAGGCGGCCAAGGCTCGGTTGTTCGAGAATCAGCGCGCGGGCGATTTCGCGGTGCTTAACGCCGACGATCCGCACACGCGCGAATATGGCGAAATCGTGATCGACGAGCCGTATTGGTTCAGCTCGACGCACGAGGTTCCGCGAGGAGCTTGGCTACGTGGAGAGACGCTGATGCTGGATGCGCGGCCGCTGATGGAAGCGCGCGAGGTTCCGTTGCGGGGCGTGCACAATCTCGAGAACACCATGGCATCGGCGATTGCCGCGCGGCTCGCCGGCGCGACGCACGGCCAGATTCGCGAAGCGGTGATGAGATTTCCCGGCGTCGAGCACCGCCTGGAATTCGTGCGCGAGCTGAATGGCGTCGCATGGTACAACGATTCCAAAGCGACCAACGTGGACGCAACGCTCAAGGCGATCGCAGCGTTTCCAGGCGGGCTGTGGGTGATTCTTGGCGGCAAGGACAAGGACGCGGATTACGCTCCGCTGGCGGAGCCGTTACGGAATAAGGCTCGCGCCGCGCTGTTGATCGGCGCGGCTGCGGCGAAGATCGAGAATCAGTTGCGCGACGCGGCGCCGGTCGTCAGGAGCCGGACGCTCGATGCCGCGGTGCGGGAAGCTTATTCGCGAGCGCGCGTGGGCGACACGGTTCTGCTCGCTCCGGCGTGCGCCAGCTTCGACCAATTCGAAAACTTCGAGCATCGCGGACGCGAGTTCAAGCGCCTGGTGAACGCGTTGGGAGCGGAGCGCTAGATGGCGAAGCTCAAAACGGATTGGATCCTGTTCCTGACCATCCTGACGATGACGGGTTTCGGAATCGTGATGGTTTACAGCGCGTCGAGCGCGGCGGCGAAGCCGTACTACGGCGTGGAGCCGTACTTCTTCGTGCTGCATCAGATTGCGTTCGCGGCGCTGTCGTTCTGCGTGTTGATGTATTTCAAGCGGCTGGATTACCGCAAGATGAACTCGCCGGCATGGGCGTTTTCGGCTTTGGGAATTGTAGTCGCGCTGCTGGTGGGTGTTTACATCGCCGATCCGAAAACGCACCGCTGGTTCAAGATTCCCGGGCTGGGATTGTTTCAGCCGTCGGAATTCGCGAAGCCGGTGCTGATTCTGTTTCTCGCGTACTTCATTTCGCGGCGGACGCAATCCATCAACCACCGCAAGACGCTGCAGCAAGCCGCGCTGGCGGTGGCGATGCTGGCGATCCTGGTGGTGGTTCCGGATCTGGGAACGGCGATCGTGCACTTGCTGACGGCCGTGATTGTGTTCTGGGTCGCGGGACTGGAGTGGAAACAGATGCGGCGCGTGGCGGCGATCAGCGCGCTGCTGCTGGTGGTGTTCGTGGTCGAACGCGGCTACCGGCTGGGACGCGTGATTGCTTACGTCGATCCGGATTATTCGACAATCGAATTGCTCGATACGCATCATTGGGTGCGCAGCTACGTCACCAGCTCGACTTCGGTTCGCGACGCGAGATACCAGCCACTGCAATCGAAGATCGCGGTGGGAACGGGCGGAATCTTCGGCGTCGGCTTGATGCAGAGCCGGCAGAAACTGATGTTCCTGCCGGAGGCGCATACCGACTTCATCTTCGCGACGGTGGGCGAAGAACTTGGGTTGTGGGGTTGCACGGCGGTGTTGATCGGGTTCGTCGTGATTTTGTGGCGCGGGGCGAGGCTGTTTTTGCTGGCTCGCGACGATTTCGGCAAGTATCTGGCGCTGGGCGTAACCGTGTCGATTTTGCTTCAGGCGCTGATGAACATCACGGTGGTGCTGGACATGGCTCCGACCAAAGGCTTTCCGTTGCCGATGATCAGCTACGGAGGAAGCTCATTGCTTAGCACGCTCGCTTCGCTGGGATTGCTTTTGAGCGTGAGCGAACATGAAGGATAACCGATGAGGTCGCATGAAGCTCACCTTTGTCATGGCCGGCGGCGGCAGCGGAGGGCATGTGATCCCGGCGCTGGCGGTGGCGCGAGAGCTGCGCGCGCGCGGGCATTCGGCGAGTTTCATCGGAACGCGCCGCGGCATCGAAGCGCGGCTGGTTCCCGCGGAGGGTTTCCCGATCGAGTGGATCGAGATCGGCGGCCTGAATCGCGTGGGGCTGAAGCGCACACTCACCACGCTCGCCGATCTGCCGCTGAGCGTCTGGCAGGCCGCTCGAATGGTCGATCGCGCCAAACCCGCGGCCGTATTTTCGATGGGCGGATATGTCGCCGGCCCGGTGCTTCTGGCGGCTTTGTGGAAACGATTGCCGGTGGTAGTGATGGAGCCGAA
>JASHRP010000192.1 GCA_030037375.1 Bryobacteraceae bacterium
TTAGGTGGTTCGAGATCAATCCCGGCGAAGCTGAATGAGATGCCCGAGAGCTTCCCAACCGGCGGCGCCGGCACGGTTCAGTTTTCCGAAGGCCTCGATATTTTTTCAATCACCATCACATCGACGATCGCCTTGGTTGATTCCAGCTTCAATCCGAGCTGTTGCTGGAACGCGGAGAAGATATCGGGGGGTGCATCGGGGTCGGAGGCGGCACCGGGCGGGAGCGCGCCGAAGTTAGCAATTTGGGTCGCGTCTGGCGTGAATTTCAGCGCGAAGTCGTACCTTCCGGTGAGGCCGGTTTGATTCACAACGGGCTTATCCAGGACATTGCTTTGCAAGGCGTTCGCTACCCCGTCGAGGGTTGTGTTGCGGCCAATGAGGGACAGTGCCCCCGGCCCTTGAGCGAAACCGATTCCCGGAAAAGCATTGGGATCCGCGTCGCTCACGGTGATCTTCGCGCCGGTCTTGAGCACCACCATAGCGTATACCGGTAGTTCTCGTTTTTCGGTATGGAATTTGAATTGAAAGCGATCGGTGAGCAGTTTCTGAATCATGAGCTTCATCTGATCCCTGCTGGGCTGGCCGGGGGTGTCCGGCCGCCCCACGGTATCGTACTTCGCGGAATCAAGCCACGCCGGTCCTCCTTCGATCTGGCGGGCGTGGACGTTGTAGGCCAGTTTGATCATCCAGTTCACGGTAACGTTGGTGGTGGTCACATCCTGGCCCCGGAAGCCATATCCCCCGCGCGGCGCGTCGGGTCTGCTGGGTTTGATCGTGGCGACCGTAAATTCCGGTTTCGCGCTCGCGGGCATCATGGCAGGCGGCGGTGGCGGCTCCGGAATGGTCCAGGCGGTTTGGTCGGTGGCGCGAACCAAATTCAGCGGGAGTGCGGGACCTCCCTGCGTCTAGCTACCGCTGATAGTGTTACCGTCCCCGCTAAGCGTTCCTTCGAAAGCTCCGTTCAACTGCGTGATGGAGATTTTGACCGCTGAACCCCTGAGCGTGATGCTGGTGGTGTTGACGGGCGTGGCGCCTTGATCGATGCTGTAGAACACGCCCTTAAGGCTTTCGTCGCCAGCCCGCGAAATCTTCAACACGGTGCGCAGTTCCACGGAGCCGTTCGGCCCATTGACCTTCAGGGCGCCCTGCCAGGTTCCGGCTATATTCTGAGCGAGCAGTGCGCTCCCCGGCAAGGCTGAGAGAGCGAGTATCGACAACAGCACTCTTTGCATGAGCCGCTCCTTTACCAGCACTGTATCAGAGGCTGTTGAGCGAAGTGCATCCTTTGTGTCGAGCGCTCATCGGTGGCAGGTCGGTCCCGCACATCGTGATAGCTTCCTGTCGGCCCGTTGTTGTCCAGATGTCTGACCGAGGGCCAGGCTTGCCGCGGAACGTTTTCGGTCCGGCTCTACGGCAACGCAAATGCGACTACCGCGCCGCCGGAGACTCCAGCCACATACTGCTTGCCGGATTTACCTGTGTAGGTCATCGGGTTTGCGTTCATGTTCGCGTCCAATTTGACGGACCAAAGTTCTCTGCCGGTTCTCGAATCCAACGCGTGAAAGTAGCTGTCATTGGTTGGGGCGAACAACAGGCCGCCCGCGGTGACTGTCGGTCCTGCCCCGCCGATTGCGCCTACGTTCTGCTTCTCTTTCGGCACGCGCTCATTGATGCCGAGGACGACTTTCCAGGCGATCTCGCCCGTGTTGGCATTGATGGCGTAGAGACGTCCCCATGGTGGACGCTGGCACGGCATGCCTCCCGC
This sequence comes from Bryobacteraceae bacterium, assembly GCA_030037375.1. Lineage (GTDB taxonomy): Bacteria > Acidobacteriota > Terriglobia > Bryobacterales > Bryobacteraceae > Palsa-187. Next base: position 1,766 of record JASHRP010000192.1, read on the forward strand.
GCTGAAGCTACTGTAAGGGCCCGGACCGGTGATAGAGCCGCGGTCCATAGGCAGCGGAGAACCTTCCGTCAGATTCCCGTAGTTGCCGCCGGGGACCTTCTTTTCGATCCAGCCCGTCAGCGCGGAGTCGTAAGTGCCGATGTAGACGTAACCGGTTGTCGGGTCAGCCGCCGTACCGCCCCAGTTCGGGCTGCCGACGCCTGGAAATTGCAAGTAGCTCTTAGGCGGCGTGCCCGCTTCGTGAAAGCCGAAAGGCGTGAAGGGGCCCTGATTGATGAAGCCGCCGGCCTTGTCCCACAGTTCTTCACAGGCCTTCACGTGCTCAGGGGTGGTATCGGACGCACGGACAAAATCGTCCGCTTTGTTAAAGCTCATGCGCACCAGCGGCGGCGGTTTTACCGGGAACGGCTGCGTTGGCGAATACCATTCGCCGGGGACATCTCCCTTCGGAACAGCGCGCTCCTCCACTCCAAAGATAGGTTCCCCGGTTTCCCGGTTAAGGATGAACATCAGACCGTTTTTACTGATGACCGCAAGCGCCGGGATTGTCTTACCGTCCTGCTTCACGTCAAACAGACTGGGCGCGGCGGGCACGTCGGTGTCCCAGAGGTCGTGGTGGACCAGTTGGAAGTGCCACACGTATTTGCCCGTGGTGGCATTCACGGCGACAATGGAATTCCCGTAGAGATTGTTGCCGGGGCGATCGCCTCCGTAATAGTTGCCGGCAGCCGAGCCAACCGGCATGAAAATGAGATCACGTTCTTGGTCGACGCTGAAGTACCAACCCCAAACGTTGAGACCGGCGCGCGTCTGCTTCCACGAATCGTTCAACCACGCTCCGGGAAAGTTCTTATCGCCGGGTTGAACCATGGTCTTGAAGCGCCACAATTCTGCGCCTGTCCGGGCATCGTAAACCTTGGTGTCGCCGGCGGGGCCGTCGCTGCGCTCGCCGTTGTTGTTGCCCATGATAACGAGGTTTTTGTAAACATAAGGTGCGCCGCCCCAAGTGATTTCGATGTCCACGACGCCTTCTTTGCCGAAGCCCGGATCGATGTTGCCTGTAGCCGCGTTAAGGGCGAACATATTCGTTCCCACGGTGTATAGGACTCGCGCGGGATTTACGCCATCACCCGGCCAGTAGCCAATGCCGCGGGTCGCGACGTTGCCACCAGTGGTCCGATGCGTCCACATTTCCTTGCCGGTGTCGGCGTCCAACGCTACGACTTGATTTCCCGCGGGGACGTACATCACCCCGTTCACGACTATGGGCGTCGACTCAGCCACGACCGCGGGCGCCCCTCCTCTGCCTCTGCCCCTGCCTCCACCTTTTGCACCGTCTTTTGCACTGTCCGCAGCCGGCGGAGCTGCGGGAGCCGTCGCCGGCGGCGCAGCGGGGCGATAACTCCAGGCCTTCTGGATCTGGCCCACGTTCGCCGTTGTGATCTGCTTCAGCGGAGAGTATCGCGAGCTCGTGAGGTCGCGGCTGTACATTGGCCAGTCACCCGCGGGGATCGCGGCGGACCTACCCTTTGGAGAGGGGGCCTTCACGGGAACCTTGCTTGTTTGCTTGGGCGCGGCGGTCTGAGCAAGCCCAACCTGCACGAGGAACGCCGCTGTCACGGCGACTCCCGCCATGGTCATCATGAGAGTCCTGCGCATTCGTGCCTCCCGGGAGGTGATATTGATTTCGGATCGAGTATAGCAGGCAGCTTGCGCCGGAAAACAGAAGGCTACAGGGTCGCCAGTGGCAACGTAACGTCCGCCTCAGGCTCTCCCTGTGGCCGATCAATCATTCGCCTGCCTTACAGCACACCTATTGCCTGGGGTTAACAGCGGCCTCGGCAAGTGTCAAACGGCTCGTGCTCTTGGTGTTCCTTCGAGACCGGAGCTAATGTGCGCTGACTTGGTTGCCGTTAATGCCCATTGGCAGGTACGATCTGGGTAAGTTATTGAAAACGTGGTGACCAGGGACGGAATCGGAGTACTGTAATTAAGCGTCGTGCTCGCTTCTGAGAGGTCGGACGGAGTGACCAGATGCTGGAACCGGTAGATGATCTCGAAGAAGACCCGCTCAAACTCCTGCCGCGGGTGGGAGCATCTCCTTCAACGCGCGCCGATCGACCTTTCCGGTGAGTCCCTTCGGCAAGGCGTCGAGAAAAACAATCCGTTCTGGCAACTTGTAATCCGCCAAGTACTGCCCGCAGAAGGCCCGGATCTCCGCCTCGCCCGCGGATAGGCCCTCACGAAGGACCACAAAAGCCGCAACCACTTCGCCATAGATTGAGTGGGGCGCTCCCGCCACTCCGACCTCCAGCACCGCCGGGTGCCGGTACATTGCCTCCTCCACTTCCTGCGGCGAAATGTTCGACCCGGCTCGGATGATGATTTGTTTCAGGCGGCCCTTGAACCAGTAATATCCATCCAGATCCCGCAATCCAAGATCGCCCGTGTGCAGCCAACCTTCATCATCTATAGCGGCCCTTGTCGATACAGGATCATTCCAATAACCGACACAGTTCGTGGGGCTGTGCACCAGTATTTCGCCTGTTTCGCCGGTTGCTACGTCGCGCCCGTCGACATTCACAATCCGCAAGTCGCATCCATACGGCGGCTTGCCCATGGAGCCGGGCCGCACCGCGCCCTTGCGGCCGTACGCAATGGGAAGCGTTTCGGTCATCCCGTAGGCCTCCTGAATTTCTCCTCCTATGATCTCGCGCGATCTCTTTTGGAGCGACGGAGACACCGAGTCACCACCAATGAAGATGACCCGCAGGGAAGAGACATCGCGCGGGTTTCGAGTCTGCTCTTCCGTAACGAACTGCCATAGCGCCGGGAGACAAAATACGAATGTGGCGCGGAACCGCTCCACCG
>JASHRP010000193.1 GCA_030037375.1 Bryobacteraceae bacterium
TCCTGGTGTGGCAATTGTGGAACTCGTTCACGTCAGGACTGGCCCCGAGAGGCGTTCGAGCGAGAGCTCCGGCGGAACACGCTTCAGCTTCTCTGCAGGGCTTGCGGCAGGAGTTGGGATCCTGGACCTGAGGAGCAGGCGAACCTGATGATGTTCTTGTTTCCGCATCTCGGGGCCGATCATGACTAAACCTGAGGCGTCACCTTCCGCCTCAATCGACTAGGTTCATCCTACAATCGGACGGAGGGCGTGTCCGTGGCTGCGCAGTTACGCCGCGGTTTTTGAGCCTCTGCCCGATGGCGGATTTCAGGCTCCGCCCGCTGCGTGACGCTCAAGGCTGCCGCAACCATCGGGAGAGCTCGATATCGGCTTTGGCGAGTTCGTCGGAGCGGCCGAAGCGATCCCTGTTGATGCCACGGACGCAACGGATCGCAAGTTGGGCCGCTTGGCGGCCGAGTTCGGTCCTGCCGGTGTCGCGAATCACATCGCGCAGAATGAGGTAAGCTCGCCAGCGCTCCTCCTGATCGTCCTTGAGCTTGCGCTCCGCCTCGATCTGTGCGGTCCGTTCCGCTCCAGTAAAGCGATCATCCGTGCCGGCGTACAATGCGTAACGTTGGACGCCGCCCCACAGAGTGTCGTTGAAATAGATCTGATCGGGGTGGGAGCGGATGAAGTCGGCCAGCTTGTACCGGGCCGAAAGCGACTCGGGCGTCGGTGGCCCCGCCAAATTCGCAGCCTGGTAGAGGGCCCCTAGCTGATGCATGCGTGAAGCCCGGCGGCTCGCCCCGGCGATTTCCAAGCGAAGGTTGGCCGCCTCATATCGATCGCGCGGCTTCTCCCGGCTTGCGGCCTCGCGAAAAGCATCGTACTGCCGGGCGGATTCGTCATATTGGTTCTCGCGCGCGAGACGAACCGCCAGCGCGTACCTCACGACTCGGGCGCGCGGGATATTGGGGTACTTGTCCACCAAGGCTCTCAACGCGTTTACCGGCGCTTCGGTATCGAGCAGGAGGTTCAGATCCCATCCCGACTGGGCGAAGTACACCGACATGTCCTCGTTCCCATCGCTCGGATATGCGTCAGCGCCCGGAGGGATAGCGACCGCGAACCGAATTTCTTCCACCGGATTGGATAGCTTTCGATAAACGCCGGAAAGTCCGTAAGCCGCCGCCGCCTTCTGACTGGGCGACGCTCGCGGCGACCCAAAGAGATCCAGTAAAGGATGTTCCGCGCCGGCATAGTCGCGCAGTATAAAATGCGCCGAAGCGACTGTCCATTCAAAATCCGGTTCCGAACGGATCGCCGCATCCGCCGGAATCATATCAACGACGGTCATGACCCCGCGCGGATCTCCCATCCGCAGGGCTGTCCTCATGGTCAAAAGAGCCAGCGCGTTCGCGCCGTTTTGCGATGCAAGCAAGGCGCGGTGCTTTTCAAGCAACGACCGAATGCGCGGATACGCGTTCGCCGCTTTGTCTGGAGCCGGCTCGTGTTTCGTGTATTCCCGTTCGTATCGGTTGCGTCCGTAGTCTTCCCAATGCGGATTCGTCACCAGCTGGATCGCGAACGCGGCGTGCTCAGGAGTATCAAAATATTCCTCCAGGTGATCGAGGAGGCGCTGTCCCCCGTCGTATCCGTAGGTCAGCTTGAGAGAGTTGAGCAGCGTTTCGCGGCTGAGATTCGAGCCGTTACGGTTCAACTCATCGAGATAAATCTTGCCAGCGGCTGTTTGGTCGCCGAGAACGTAATCGACGTGCGCAAGCCATCCGCGCGCTTCACTGATGAACTCGGACGTATACGCCGTTTTGAGAAATTGATCGAGCTTTGGCTTGGCGCTGAGCAATGGCTCAGGATGGTCAGGCCGCCCTTCGCGCATGTCAATTTTGGCATCGATCAATTCCACCTCCTCGCGTTCGCGGTCACTGAGCGAGACGTCGCCGCGTGCGGCAGCTACAGCCGCTCGGGCTTCCGCCGGGTCGAAAGAGACTGGTAGACCGTACGGCTCCGGCACGGGGATCTCCTGGTACGCGGTCCGCAGCCGCGCCAAGGGCGACTCGCCCTGCGCCTTCACCATCCCTGCGTAGGGCGCATTCACTCGCCTTACTCCACGCTTTTCGAAGCTCGAAGGGTGCTTCGAAAACGGCAGCCAGAAGTGGGCGTCCAGGTACGCGCGAAGCGTTTCGTCGAACGGGCACGCCGACAATACTGTGAGAACCAGCAATGCAAGCAAGCTGCATACTGAAAAACGTGTCGCCGTCTTCATTGGATCTCCCGGACGCTGAAGTCCGCATGATTCAACGAGACGGCTCGCCCGAGCGGCATTCGCCGGCTTCCTCCATACGGCGGTAAAGACAGTTCCAAATCCGAGGCGCCGCTCATGCGAACGGGTAATCCTTTCTCCGGAAGGAAATATTCGAGCGGAGTTGAGCTGTGAATCCGGTACCGGGCGGGAGTCGAACGCAGCGGATCAGCCAGAAGCAAATCAAGGTCGACACACTTGACGGTGGCGCATCCTTCGTCTATTACGCGCAGACTGGCGGGAGCCTTCTGTGGCAGCGGAGCGACACCAGCCGCCGCGAGCACCTCCTCGGGTTGCATCACCAAAGCCTCGTTTTCCATCGGCCAGCGGAAGAAGATTACCCCGGCGCAATTGCCCCCGATCTGCTTGGCGCTGGCCACGGCACTTCGAATCGTATCCGCTGTCGGCAGAATGAACTGAATTCCGTCTCCCGGCCTGAAATCCGTGAAACCGAGGCGCGTAATGCGACCCGCCGGATACGTTAGCACCAACTCGTTTGCATCATTCCTGCTCGTCGATCGCTGAAACGCCGGATTGAGGGCCAAATCAAGAGGCGACAAATCCGGGTAGAAATACGGCTGGCTGCTGCCCTCGGCTCTCTCTGCCCGGCCGAAACTCGAAAGGCCAATCCGGAACCTCTTGCCAAGCCGATTGAATATAGGCCCCCATTCGGCGGCATCGAACTTAGCGGAGACGGCATGCTTGGTGAAGCTGAGATTTTGAGGATTCGCGAGATCGTAGAACTGCGGCGTGAATTCGTCAACCTCCTTGACCACCTCAGAGATGTCCGTGCCGTTGCGGAACCAATCTACTAACGCCGTGATCGACAGCTCCATTCCGGGCGGCAGATCCCTTTTAACTTCGTGAAGGAACTTCGCATAGTCCGCGAGGCGCGCGGTAGGGCTGTCAATGTCGCTCTGCACGCCCACCACGTTCCACTGCCGTTGCTTTGCGAGCGCTCGAAGCTCGGAAGCCCGTGCAGCCAGCAGCGGCGCGGCCTCCTGCGCTGGAACCTCCTGGCGGTTGAACCTGAACACCATCCAATATTCGCGTGCCGGAGGGAGATTATCCGGAAGGAATGCCCAGACGGTCCAAGGCCGCCGTCCCTCATGGCTGATCTCGCCCACCTCGAAGTAGAGGAGATCGACGGGCTCAGGGGCAAGCTGGCTCCGAGGGATTCCACCCCTCCAATACCAAAAGCCAGTGCTCCATTTTCTAGGCGCGGTCTGGCTGTGCAAGGGCCCTCCGCAGCCCGGAGATCCGATGAGGCCAAGCAAGAGTAACGTCGCAGTAATAAACCGCATGGACGCCTACGCTTGAATATTAACCTGTCCCCGAGAAAACTCGGCGATTATTTCAGAAGGACTTTCGCGAGATCTCGTCCGCGACGGTTTGCTTATGAACTTTGAAGACACCGGCGAGGTGGCCCCGAGCCTCCCCAGGGCCGCCCGATCCGGGTTAGAACGTAAATCGCCCGACCAATTGGCCTTGCCGCGGGAGGTTCGCGCCCGACGACGTCGCCGTATTGATCCATCCGAAGCCGGAGGCGTACGACTCGCCCGCTGTGCAAGCGCCAACCGCGCCCGTGGGGCCATAGCAGGTGGGCGCCGTCTGCGGGCTGGCGGTGTTCGGGTTGACCAACTGAGTGCGATTGAAGATGTTGGTGAACTCCCCCCGGAGAGAGAGGCTGTAGCGTTCCTTGATGTGGAACACACGTCCGATCCCGAAGTTCTCGATGGGCCGGCGCTGCTGCCGCAGGCCAGGATAATACTCCGACCCGCCGATCTGGCCAGGACCGGGATTCGCCCATGCACCCGGATTCAACACGATGGTCTTATTCGGATCGAAGCAGTGGCAGTTCACGTCGACGTTGTAGAACGGCTGCCCCGTTGGGAACTGATACTGGTTTGTCAGGAAGGTCAAGTTTGCCATAGTAGCCGAAGCGAGAGAGCCCGAATAGCCCGGGCCGGCGGCGGTGGCAGTAGGAGCCGCCAGCGGGAGTCCGCTGGCGTACGCCGCGAATGCGTCCATGGTCCAGTCGCGAACGATCTGTGACACGACCTTGGGCCCCCATTTCGGCAACCTGTAGTCCAGGCTGAAGCGGCTTATCAAAGGCTGGTCATACTCTCCAATGCACTTCGCGAGGGCGTAGTCCTGGGGGTCGGGAGTTCCGCAAAAGCTGGTGAGCGACTTGGACCAAGTGAAGGCGAACGTGGCCTGAAGGCCGTGAGACAGCCGCTTGGTGGCGGTCGTCTGAAGCGAGTTATACCAGGTCTCGCCAAGGGGCTCCTCGATCGCGCCGAGGCCGGCGTTGAACTGCGGAAATGGTCTCAAAGACTGGGCTACCGTGGCGGTCAGCGGGAAGCCGGTGAAAGGAATTTTATCGAAGAATGGTCCTGCGGCGGGCGAATCGAGGGGCGCGAGCAGTTCCGCCAAATTCGCCGGATTGTTGAGACTCAATCCGTAATAGTTCAGGAGTTGCGGGCTGAGGTAATTGAAGTTCTCCATGGCCCCGCCGGAGTCGTTATAGGTCGGCCACCAGACTCCGCGGTTGCCGACATAAGCCGCGTCTACCACTAGGTCGGTAGTGATCTCGCGCTGGATGGTGAAACTGTATTGGTACTGACGGGCCGGTCTTCCGGCGTTCTGATCCATATACTGCGGGCCGGTTCCGGGAACCACTCCGCCGATCGGATAGTAGCCGGGACTCAAATTCGGCCATGCGATCTGTTGGGCCGTCAAGGGCGCGCCATTGATTGTCACGCCCTGGCCCCAGTACATGATCGGCTGGCCGGGAACGGTCGGGCCAAAAGGATTGCTGGCGGAGGCGCTGCCGGAAGCATTGGTGAAGAGAGCGCCCGCGCCGACTCCGGAATAGACCACGCCGAAGCCGCCGCGAAGCACTGTCTTCTTGAAGGCTTGATACGCAAACCCGAGGCGCGGACCGAAGGCCAGGGGATAGTTGTGCGCGAATTGACAGTGGCAGGTGGCCTGATAAATCGTCGCTCCGGGCTCGCCTCCAGCGCTGGGGTTAGGCAGGGTCGGGTCGAATTGCGGCGAGCGGCCGTATTGCTCCGTATAGTATGTCGAGTAGTCGTAGCGCAGCCCGTAATCCAGCGTGAATCTCGGCGTGATCTTCCAGCTATCCTGCGCGTATAATCCCAATTGATACTTCCCGTAACGCGCGTCGTAGGTAGGATCGATGTTGACGTGGTCCACCGCGCCCAATAGGAAGCTGGCATAGGGGAAGCCCAGGCTATAGCCTCCGACCGAAGCGGCGCCCACTCCGGCTGTAATCGTCGACAAGTAGGGTTCGGCGGTTTCCGCGGCGGAGAAACCGAACGTTTGCTGGGGCCGGCCGGTCACGTAAAATCCTTCGAAGTCCAGGCTCCCCCCGAACTTGTAAGTGTGATTACCCTTAACCCAGGTCAGACTAGCGATGTTGTTGAAATTCGAAAAAAGGTCGTCGGCGCGCGCCGGAGGACCCAAAGTCGTGGCGCCGCCGCCAAGCGTATTGAGGAGGCCGGTGACGTCGGGGAATGTCGTCAGGCCGGTAAACGCCTGGCTGCACAGACCCACTCCGGAGCAGACATTGTATTGCGGGGTCACCGACGGGCGTCCCAGATCGTCGCGGTTGAAACCGACGCCTAAGTGCAACAGCACCGTCGGGGCGATGGTGCGATCGTAGTTCAGGCGCTCGTCATGCGAGTAGATCCCCGCGCCGAAGGTGCCGGAGATGGGCTGAGGCAGGCCGTCCTCGCCGTAGCAGGTCAAGCAGAAACTGCCCGTGCGGCTCCAGTAGAAGGAAAGCTTGTCTTTGGCGTCGATGATCTGGTCCAACTTAAGCGAGGGAATGAAGGTCGACCGGTGTAGATACTCGGTATTCTGGTAATTATTGAGGACGCTGCCCGTATTGCATACGCCGCCCGCGACGCACACAGGCTTGGGGTACAGAGCTTGCATCTTCAGAGACACCGGATCCATTCGCGTGGCTGGAATGGTGTTGCTCGGGAACGGAGTGGTGACCACCTGGCCGTTCACGGTGTGCGCGGTGAGCGGATCGAAGATCTCATTGGCGAAGATGGTGGCGCCGGTGGGATCGGTTCCGAGTGCGTGGTTCCCCGCGGCCGTCTCCGCGCCGCTGAAATTGCCGGCCTGATACGCCGCTGTGGGAATTGTGATTGGGGATGGCAGGTAGTTATTATCTTGAATGAACTGCTCCCATCCGAAGAAGAAAAACGATTTGTTGCGGCCGTTGTACACTTTGGGAATCCATATCGGACCGCCCACTGTAAAGCCATAGTCGTTGCGGGTTGTCTGAGGGCGCGATAATTGGCCGTTGCCGTTATTTGTGAACGGCACTCCGCCGTTCAAAGCCGCATTCTCCAAATACTCGTAAAGACTGCCATGAAACTGGTTGGTGCCCGACTTCATGGTCATGTTCACCACCGTGCCGCCGGTTTGCCCGAACTCGGCCGAGTAGTTGCTGGTTTGATAGGTTTGCTCCGCGATGGAGTCCTGGCTAGGCGCGTTTTCCTGTTGCGATTCCTGCGCCATGATGTTGGTGTTATTCATACCGTCAATCAGCGCGGTCTCCGACGCGTAGGGGTTGCCGTTGATATGAACGGTCAATCCGAGCGAGTTGAAGTTCGGGCCCAGAGCCAACCCCCCGGCCAGCATGAACGAAGAGGCGTATGGGTTGCGAACGCCCGAATTGTCCCCGCCAACTTGCAGCAACGGCAACTGGTCCATGACCTGCGTAGAGACGGTTTGGCTTAACTCGCCGCTTTCCGTCTTGAGCAGCGTAGCCTCCGTGGTAACGGTCACCGACTCAGCGGCGTTGCCTACTTCGAGCGTGGCGTCGACGCGGATCGTTTGCGCCGCTTGCACCACGAGGCCGGTTCTCACAAACTTCTTAAATCCCGGTGAAGCGATATCGAGTTCGTAAGTGCCGGCAGGCAGTTCCGGCAAGGTGTAGTTTCCGGTGCTCGAACTCGCCACCGGGTATCTCGCATTGGTATCGATATTTCGGGCCTCCAGGGAGGCGTTGGCGACCACCGCTCCCGCCGGATCGACTACCGTTCCGGTGATCGTGCCACGATCGCTCTGAGCTAACAAGACCCCTGAAACCAGGACCAAACCCGTCGTCAAAATTGAAAAGCGCATTACAGCCCCCTTTCGGTTGAATGAAGCGCGGAAAGGCAACACCCTTCAGCCCCGTACGGACCTCATTCGGTCAAACTAATCCTGATGCGAAACCCACGGAATTATATTGCTGTGAACGGTCAGTGTCGACCAGCGTTGGGTCGATTTTACCTATCAATGAGATTGATGGGATCGGCTCTTACAAGCCGCGCTTACGGCAGTTCGAAGGCGATCAGCGCTCCGCCGCCGGCCACCAGTAGCACCTGCTTGCCGTCGAGCTTATAGGTGATGGGAGCGTTGCCCATGCGTCCTATATTTTGGTGCCATAGCGTGGCTCCGTCACTTGTGCGCAGAGCCATCAGGTTGCCTGGCACGTCGCCGGTGAAGGTCAGGCCTGTATCCGTGGTGAGGACGCCGGCGTTTCCCGCTCCGTCGCCAATCGGATGGTTCCATACGATTTTGCCGGTGCGGTAGTCGATCGCGCGCAGAAAGGCCCGGCCGGCCACGCCGTAGTCCGCGCCCGCCCAACCATACGAGCCGTGCGCAGGCTGATAAAAGTAAATGCCGTAGCCGTCCTGCGCGCTGACGATGAATAGCCCGGTCTTAGGATCGAAGCTCGGGGTACGGAAATTGGTGGCTCCGCTTTCGTTGGGTGCGACCAGAATTCCGTCTTTCGAAGGCTGCTTGGCCGGATCCGGAATCGGCCGCCCCTGCGCGTCGATTCCCTTGGCCCAGTTCACCGTCGCAAAAGGCGTTGTGAGCAGACTCTTCCCGTTGGTGCGATCCAGCACAAAGAAGTATCCATTCCGCGATGCCTGCATCAGCAGCTTGCGAGGCTGGCCGTTGAATTCCGCGTCCGCTAATACGGGCACCTCCGCGGCGTCCCAATCGTGAGTATCGTGGGGCGATGCCTGAAACCCCCACGCGAGCTTGCCCGTGTCGGGGTTGATCGCGACGATGCTGCATGTCCATGGATTGTCGCCGGGCCGAGTCGCTCCGTTGAGCACCGGCGTCGGATTGCCGGTGCCGACGTAAACCAAATTCAACTCCGGATCGTAGGTGCCGGTATTCCACATCTGGCCACCGGTCGCCCCGCCGCTCGCCGGTTCGGCGCCGCCGGGCGGAGGAGTACTGTAGAAAATCCATTGCGTCTTGCCGGTATCGGCGTCCACGGATTTCAACTGGCCGGGAAGATTATCGAAGTCTCCCGACACGCCCACCATCACGTGATTGCGAACAATCAGTGGCGCGTTAGTCGACCAATACCCTTTTGCCGAATCCGCAATGACCACATTCCATTTGACCGTCCCGTCCTTTGCGTTGAATGCGATCAAGTGGCAGTCCGGCGTGGTCAGATACACTGTGTCCTTGTACACCGCCGCGCCACGATGCCCGATGTGGAACGCACTGTTCGGCGGATTCTGGTAATGCCAGAGCTGCTTCCCCGTGCGGGCATCGATTGCCCAGATGTGATCCGGAGCGGTGAGATACAAAATTCCGTTCACCAGAATCGGCGAGGCCTTGATCTGCGAATTCGGAGTGGTCTGGAAACGCCAGACCTGTTTGAGCGTGCCAACGTTCTCGGGCGTAATTGAGCTCAAGCTGCTGTGACGGCGCCCGGAGTAATCGCCGTGAAACGTGAGCCAGCTATCGGCGGGCGGATTCAGCATCGTCGCGGGATCGACGCTTTGGGCGCAAGCCGCCGGGACCAAGACTAGGGGAAGGAACAGAACAGGTCGCATCATTTCAAAGTGCTCAAATACGCGTAGACGTTGTGCATATCGGCATCGGTATACTTGCCGAGTTGATCGAAGTGGGCAGACATCGGATCGTCGATCTTGTACTTGACCGCGTTCTTGTCGTAAGTCTTGCGAGCGTCGCCCTCGCCCACCGTGATCGTGAATTCGTCCTGGCTGGCGAGCGGACCGGTCACCGTCTCTCCGCTCGCGAGCGTCACCGTTGCCTTCGGCCTCGGCGGCGTGGGCCTTCCCGCGGTTGGATAAAGCATCCTTTGGATGAGCGCCAATCCCTGATAGCGCGTCCCGATGCCCTCCAAATCGCCGGTGGCCGAATGACAGCCTGAGCACCCGCCGGCGCCATTGAAGTAGAGCCGCCCTGCGTCGGCGCTCCCGGTGGCCAGTTGAGCGGGGTCCACGGTTTGCCGGCCTCCAGTCAGCGATTCGGATTTGGTCTTTTCATCGTGAACGAACGCGACGATCTCCGTGATTTGAGCAGCGGTCAAATCGGAGAAAGCCGGCATGCTGCCGCGGCCGGAACGGATTAACGGCGCGATTTTGTCGCCGCGCAGATCCTGCGCAACCAGCTCTGAGCGTGTCAAGTCCGGCCCGCCTTCGCCGCCCGCAGTGTCGCGCCCGTGGCAGAATCCGCATTGCGCAGTGAATTGTTGCGCGCCGGCTTTTATCTGTTCAGCAGGATACGTTTGCGGCGTCACCGTTTGGGGACCGAGGCGAGAAGCGGGGCTTTGCGCAGGATTGCCCTTGCCTTTGCCTTGGCCCTTCGCATTGGTTCCCTTGACTCCCTTTGCGGGCGGAGTGGTTGGGGTCGCGGCATCCTGCGCGAACCCAAGCCCGAGCGCTCCAATGCCCAGGGCAACGGCAGCGGCAAACGGAATCATTTGCTTCATCTTCTTCTAGCGATGCTCGCGAAATCCAAACCGGGATGCAACCAGTATATGGGACCTCACCCCTTCGACTCCTGGTTTAAATCTCGTATAATGGCCGCGAGCCGGAATCCCCTGAAAGTAGGGAAGAAAGGAAGCAGGATGCTCGATTGCGATAGCAGGCTGCGCTGGGTGAAGGCACCGACCCTCCTGCTGCTGGCTTCCTTAACGGGAATCGCCGGGGCCGCTGAAAAAACCGATTCGCCGCTGGCCGAAGCCGCTCGAACGCAGGACCAAAAGACTGTGCGGGCGCTTCTGAATCAAAAGGTCGACGTCAACGCCCCTTCGAGCGACGGCTCTACTGCGCTGCTTTGGCTGGCCCATTGGAACGACGTGGACACCGCGGAGCTACTGCTCGCCGCAGGCGCGAACGCCAACGCAGCAAACGATTTCGGCGTAACGCCGCTGTCGGAAGCCTGCATCAACTCGAGCGGCGCATTGGTTCGATTGCTCCTGAAATCCGGCGCGAAGCCGAACACACCCATCGCAACGGGGGAAACTCCGCTCATGACGTGCGCGAAAACAGGCAGCGTGGACGGCGTTCGGATGCTGATCGAATACGGCGCTATGGTGAATGCCGCCGAGCCATCGCAAAATCAGACGGCATTGATGTGGGCCGCGGCAGAACGTCATCCGGACGTGGCGAAGGCGCTCATCGATGCGCACGCGGATCTCAAGGCGCACACCAAACAGGGCTTTACCGCGATGCAGTTCGCGGCGCGCGTGGGCGATCTGGACACGGTGAAGTTGTTGCTGGCCGCAGGAGTGGACGTCAACATCCTTACGCAAACGGGCGACGTTGCGGCCGTTCGCGCCGAAGGGAGTGCCGCTCCGGGCGGCGGCCGAGGCGGCGCGGGAGGGACCAGCGGATACACGCCTCTCCTGGTCGCAGTGATGCGCAGCCAAATAGATCTTGCTTTGTACCTTTTGGATCATGGCGCGGATCCCAATATCGGCGCGGCCGGCTTCACCCCTCTGCACTGGGCATCGACGACCTGGGAGAGCTTCGCGTCCAATCCCGTTTACGGTTTCGAAGATCCAATGTCGGGCATTCAGGATCGGCAGGCAAAGCTGCGCATCGTCAGGGCATTGCTGGCCCACGGCGCGGATGTGAACGCGCGCATGACTAAGAAGCAGCCGAGCTTCGCCACCGGATACACGGATTCTGTCGGAGCGACGCCCTTCTTGCTGGCTGCGTCGGCCGACGATGTGGAGATGATGAAGATTCTGCTGGACGCAGGCGCCGATCCCAAAATTCGAACCGCGACCAATGCGTCCGCGATCATGGCGGCGACAGGCTTGAACCGGGGCATCGGAGAAAACTTCATAGATGAGACGCAGGCAAAAGCCGCGGTGGATTTTCTTTTGAAGCTCGGACTCGACGCCAAGGGTGAAACGACATTCGGCGAGAATGCGTTGTTTGGCCCCGCGTATCACGGTTGGAACACTTTGCTTGCGCAGTTGATCGATCTGGGTGTGAACGTGAACGCCGTGAGCAAGGCCGCAGTGACGCCCTTTCTCGCCGCGAACGGTCAGGGCGACCGGCTTGGCGGCGTGCTCTACAACAAGGAAGGCGCGGACCTGCTGTTGAAGCATGGCGCGGATCCTAAGTTGGGACACCCTTGTGAGGCGCAAAACAAATGCCGCGCGGAGTAAACATGCCGGATAACCGATATTTGCTTCGCGCTGCCTGCGTGGCGATTTTCGCTGTGCCGGCATTCGCGTTCCAGGCAACTCCCGCTCGCGAGCTAGTGAACACGTATTGCGTCTCTTGCCACAACCAGAAGCTGAAGACTGCGAATCTCGCGCTAGATTTGGCTGACGCAGACCATGTGTCCAATTCGGCCGAAACCTGGGAAAAGGTGATCGTGAAGCTGCGCAGCCGGGCAATGCCTCCCACCGGCATGAAGCGTCCGGACAACGCGACTTACGAAAACGTCGCCGGCTGGCTGGAATCGGAAATCGACCGCGCGTCCGAGGCGCATGCCAATCCCGGAAGGACGGCTAGCCTGCATCGGCTGAATCGCGCGGAGTACGCCAACGCGGTGCGGGATCTGATCGCCGTCGACGTTGACGCGCAAGCGATGCTGCCGCCGGACGAACAGGCGTTTGGCTTCGAAAACAATGCCGAAGCGCTCTCCATGCAGCCGGCCTTGCTCGATCGATACGTCTCCGCCGCGGCGGCGATCGCGCG
>JASHRP010000194.1 GCA_030037375.1 Bryobacteraceae bacterium
CCATCGTGAGATCGGTTCTGTGACGCAGAGATTCCTTCTGGGCGTCAGTCGTCGCGCGAGCCAACTGTTGCTGGGCTTGCATCTGTAGATCGGTCTCTGGCTTAGGCGGGGCTTGCAGGTAGTTGAACCAGTGCGGATACGTTCGAACAAAGTCGAGATTCACGTGCGAATAGAGATAGTGCGCGGGGATAATGTCCAACACGGCGAGTTTCAAAATCTTGTCGGGATGGTCCAACGCCATACGGCGCCCGACGCGGCCGCCGCGATCGTGCCCGACCATGCGGAATTGATTGAAGCCGAGATGTTGCATCGCCTCGACGCCGTCGAGAGCCATGGGCCGCTTCGATTGGCTCGAATGATCCGGCTTATCTTCCGGGCGGCTGGAATCCCCGTAACCGCGTAGGTCGCAGATGACCAGCGTGTATTCCTTCGCGAGATCGGGAGCGATGATACGCCAGGAAATCACCGAATCCGGCGCGCCGTGAAACATCAGCACCGGGGGACCCGAGCCGCCGATCACGGCGTTGATCTCTACCCCGGAGGTCTTGATCCGTTCATTGCGGAAGTTCGGCGGGAAGAACTTCATGCAGGGCGAAGGCGTTCCGGAAGCCGGCGTCCAGGGAGCGTCATCTGCCTTCGCGCCCTTCTGAAGGAACGCCGCTGCTCCCGCGGCAAGAGTGGCCTTTTGCAACAGCGAGCGGCGAGTTTCGTTCGTCATGACTTCTAATTTTAGCCCCATAAGCCCGCCGCGTGATATGTTGTATGCAAGCGGCGGAAGCCGCCAGGAGGATCGGCACTATGAAACTCATCACCATGGGTCTGCTGACGGGGGTCGCGGCGGTAGCGGCCAGTGCGCCTACTTTCAACAAGGACGTGCTTCCAATTCTCCAGAAGCACTGTCAGGAGTGCCATCGCCCGGGAGAGATCGCGCCGTTCTCACTGCTCAGTTACACGGAAGCTCGGCCCTGGGCGAAGGCGATGAAAACCGCCGTGCTGACCGCCAAGATGCCGCCTTGGTTCGCCGATCCGAACTACGGCCACTTCGCCAATGACCGGCGCTTGAGCAAGGCCGAGATCGACACATTAGTTGCCTGGACGGACAGCGGCGCGTTAGAAGGCGACAAGAAAGACGCTCCACCGCCGATCACGTTCCAGGACGGTTGGAACATCAAGCCGGACATGATCATCGAGATGCCCAAGGATTTTCAGGTCAAAGCTACGGGCACCATCAACTACCAGAACATTTTGGTGAAGGCGCATTTCGACCAGGACACCTGGGTGGTCGCCGCGGAGATGCGGGCCGGCAATCGGAAAGTCGTACACCATATGCGCGCCATCGTGCGCCCCCCGACTTCCACATGGATGGCCAAGGCGGTTCCGGGCGAAGCATACGAGGAAGGCTCCGAAGGGATGGGCGGCGCAAAGGAAGGCACCGACCTGTTGGGCAAGTACAATCCCGGTTTAGGCCCGCAGAGATTCGATGTGGATGGCGCGGCGAAGTTTATTCCCAAGGGTTCAGACATTGTCTTCAACATTCATTACACGGCCATCGGAACTCCGCAGACGGACCGTTCGAAAGTCGGGCTGGTGTTCGCGAAGAACCCTCCGCAAAAACGGTATTGGATGTCGCCGGGCACTCCGGCGGCGTTTAATCTAGCGATTCCGGCGGGCGATAGCAACGCGGAAGTGGTCAGCGAAGTCACGGTCGGCGTCAACGACGCGAAGTTGGTATACATCCAGCCGCACATGCATTTGCGCGGCAAGGATTATGAACTGCGGCTGATCTATCCCACCGGCGAAACGCAGACCGTGTTCAAGGGCCAATGGAACTTCGATTGGCAGATCGGGTATCAGCTCGAAAAGCCGCTGCCGCTGCCGAAGGGAACTCGGGTCGTGGCCATCGCGCACTACGATAACTCGGCCAACAACAAATACAATCCTGATCCAGCGAAAACGATTCTATGGGGCGATCAGAATTGGGATGAGATGCAGTCTGGCTTCATCGGGTTGGTTGTCGATGTGAATACGGACGTGGACAAAATCTTCACGCCTTCCGGACCCAGTCTCTTGCCGAGGGGCAAGTTCGGCCCCACGCTGACCAGCCTCAATCTTAACGGCGCTCGATAACGTCCACGCTTGCGCGAGTGATCTGCGCGATTGTTGGCGTGCCGCATTGCCGCATGGTGAGCTGAAGCTCGGCTCTTAAGATGTCGAGTACGCGCTCAACGCCTTCCTGTCCGAAAGCCGTTAACCCCCACACATAGGGCCGTCCGATGCCGACCGCTTTCGCGCCGAGCGCGAGCGCCTTATAAACGTCGGTACCCCGACGAATTCCGCCGTCGACCAAAACGGGGATTTCAGGACCAGCGCCGTCGATCACCTCCGGCAGGCTTTCGATGGTGGGCCGCAGGTCTTCCGTGGCGCGGCCGCCGTGGTTGGAGACGATGATTCCGTCGACGCCATGCTCGCGCGCCAACTTCGCGTCTTCGCGAGTCTCGATGCCCTTGAGCAGCAGCTTCATCGTGGTGAGCTTCTTAAGCCGGTCGACGAAATCCCACGTCGCGCCCGCGGGATTTATCGCCGTGCTGCTGAGACCGGTGAACATCGGACTGTGGCTGGACGCCCGCGCAACGCCGTTTCCATTCGGTCCTTGGACGTGGCAACTGTAACAATCGCGCGTGTCCGTGCGGGCCAGGCGCGTGGCATATTCGGTGTTGCGGCCGCCGAGAAGATCGATCGTCCAGACCAGGCCCCGGCATCCGGCGGCTTCGACCCGGCGGACCAGCTTCTCCGTGTCATCCCATTTCTGCGGCATGTAGAGCTGATACCAGGGCGGTCGGCCAAGCGCATCCTTGACCTCTTCATAGGAGATCGACGTTTGCGTGGAGAGAATTTGAATCGCCGTTCTGGATTTCGCCGCGCGGGCGCTTGCGACTTCACCCTCCGGATGGAACATTTTCTGCCCGCCCAGCGGACAGAGGAAAATCGGGCTCGGCCATTGGATGCCGTATAAATTTACGCCGAGATTGGGATTCGATACATCGACCAAGCGGTGCGGGCGAAGCTGGATGCGGCTGTAGGCCGCGTGATTAAGATCGCGCGTGAGGTTATCGTCGACCCCGCTCATCATGTAGCCCCAGTGCGCAGGCGGGAGCTTCGCATGGGCCAGCTCTTCGAAATCCATTACGGAAAGCACATCCTTCGCGCTCTCCTGCTTCAAAGCCTGAGAGAAAAGAGGGCTTGCCGCGAGAAATTGCAGAAATTTTCTTCGTGTGTTCATGGCGCAAAAGCGAGCAATACGTTCCCCGTGATGGTACCGAAATGATCGTAGCCGGAGTTAACGAAAACCATCCCGTTGACCACCACCGGTCCGGTTCCGTTCAACGCTCCTCCGTTGGCCTTGACTCCGTTGACCGTCTGAAATTCGCGGAGCGTATTGAAATCCCAGACCACTTTCCCGTCTTCGGCCGTGTAAGCGCGGACATGGCCGTCGAGCGCACCGGAAAAGATGACGCCGGGAATCGCGGTCGCGGGCGCGAGTTGTGAGGGGCTGCACCCGGGAATGTCCGCGCAAACACGGGCGGGAGCGGCTTGCCAGGCGATTGACCCGTCGGCGATTCGAAGTGCTGCCAATCCTCCGCCGTCGTTCGGATCCATCATCCGTTGGCCAGTCGGGCTTCGCTTGAGCTCGCCGTCGGCGATAGGCGCGTAGACATTGCGGCCGTCACTTGCCATGCCGAACTGGACGCCGCCATGCGAGCTGCCCTTGGCGATGCGCGCCTGCCAGACGATCTCGCCTTTGCGATCCGGATCAAGAGCGTAGACCACGCCCGACTTTTGCCCGGCAATCAGGAGATCTCGGCCGTTGATCGAAACCATCATCGCCGCCGAGCCGAAGTCGAAATCCGGACCTTTCACATCGATACAGGCGTTGCATCCGCTGAAGATGTCTTTCGGCGTGACCTGTTTGCTCCAGACGATCTTCCCGGAGCCAAGCTCCATGGCCACCACGGAATCGCTCAGAGATGTTGGAGGCTCGGAGTAATTGTTGCCCGTAGCCACGTAAAGCAACCCGCGCTTCGCATCCACTGTCGGCGCCGACCATACGCTGACTCCAGAAGGTCCCATCCGCGGAGTGCCATCGGCATTCTTGCCGCTTACTTCCGGCGTTTCGGAAACCGTGAACGTTTTCCAAACCTGGCTGCCGTCGCGAACGCGCAACGCGACGACGCTGCCGCGGAACGTGCAGCAATGGTAATTCGCTTCGGTGGCGAAGTTCTCCTCCCAGCTCGAAACTGGAATAAAAACGACGCCATCGCGGACCGCCGGCGAACCGGTGACGCGCGCCGCAGGATGGTCGTCCGCCTTCTTGCGCCACATCAGTTTGCCGGATTCGGCCTCGACGGCGTAAAATCCCGCCGATTGATCGCCGAAAAGCAGCGCGTGCCGAGGCCCGAGAGCAGCGACGATCATTGCCGTGCGAACCGGAGCATCCGCCTGAAACGTCCATTGAATGCAGCCCGAGGCCGCGCGAAGCGCGTAAACGGCGCCGCCGGAGCTTCCCGTGAACACTTCGCCGTCGATGACGGCGGGCTGCGAGAACGCCGTTAGATCCCCATCAAATCCAAACGCCCACTTCAATTTCAGATTGCGGACTTGCTCGAGCGTCAAATTCGCAGCCGCGGCAGTTTGATAGCGCGTGTTGCCAGGCGTTGCGCTCCAGCCGTTCCACGCGAATCCCGAAGAATCGGCAATGGAAACTTTGCGATCCCGGCAGAAGGCTTCCGCGCGTGCACCTGCCCCGGACGCGCTGCCGAGGTACGCCGCTACGGCCACGCGCTCCTCTTTGGAAAGCGGCGCGACCGCCGCCATAACGCCGGATTCGAGCACGCGCGTGATCCTCGATGCCGGCATCTTTCGGAACGCTTCGCGCTCATGACACGACGAACAATGTTCGTTATAGATGGATTCGCCGGAGTTGGCCGCGCTCAAAAACGGCGCGGTAATCAGCAGGCCAAACCAAAGACGAAACATGGCAGGACGCCCTCGCTTTGAGGGAGTCTATCACGTTGCGCCGGGACGGTTACGCCGCTTAAGCCACGGGAGATCCCGTGTACTTCGCTACCAGAGTGATCAGGTCGGAGCCACGGATCGGCTTGGAGATGTAGTCATCCATGCCGGCCTCAATGCAGCGCTCGCGATCTCCCGTCATTGCATGGGCGGTCATAGCGATGATGGGGATGTGCGCGCCGGTCGCGCGTTCGCGTTCGCGAATTTTCTCGGTGGCCTCGAATCCACCCATTTCCGGCATCTGCACATCCATCAAGATCGCGTCGAAGTCTTCCCGGCTAAGCGCTTCGAGCGCTTCCACGCCGTTATTGGCGACCTTGACGCGGTGTCCCTGGTTCTCCAGAATTCGCACCGCGACGCGCTGATTGACGATGTTGTCCTCGGCGAGCAGAATATCCATCGCCAGCGCGGTTCGCGGTTCAGGCGCGGAGCTTCGATCGGTGACGTGGCCGATGGCTTCCGTGGGCGGTTGAATTTTCGGCCGATTCCTCCAGGAGAGCACCTTGGCGATCGCCGCTCTCAATTCCACGCGGCGCACCGGCTTGGTGACATGCGTACAGATCCCCAGTTCCCGGCAACGTTGCGCGTCCCCGAGTTGCATTCCCGAAGTCAGCATCATCACCACCGCTTGGGCAAGGTGCGGCGAATTCCTGATCTGCAGCGCAAGGTCGAAGCCGTCCATCCCCGGCATGTGGCAATCCGTCAGCACCAGTCTGTAAGGCTCGCCACGCTGCGCGGCTTGACGAAGCATCGCTAGGGCTTCCATTCCTCCGGCCGCTGACGCCGGCCGCATGTGCCACTGCCACAGCATCTCTGTCATGATGCGGCGATTGACTGCGTTATCGTCCACGACCAGCGCCGCGATTCCGTCTAGAGCAGCTTCATTCGCGTCGGGCCGCTCGGTTTCCGCCGCGGCTCCGAAAGATGCGTCAAAGTGGAAGCAGCTTCCTCGGCCCGGCTCGCTCTCGAGCCAAATCTCGCCGCCCATCAGCTTCACCAAGCGGGTGGAAATCGTCAGCCCGAGACCCGTGCCGCCGTACTTCCGCGTAGTTGAGCCGTCGGCTTGGGAAAACGCTTCGAATATGGTCCGCTGCTTTTCCTTCGGGATTCCAATGCCTGTGTCGTGAATGCCAAATACCAACCGAACCTCATCCGCGCGCGAAGATTCGAGTCGTGCCGTGACTCCAACCTCGCCTTGCGATGTGAATTTGACCGCGTTCCCGACCAGATTGACCACGATTTGCCGCAATCGCACAGGATCGCCGACAACGAAATCCGGAACCTCCTGCTCCACTTCAAGCGTCAACTCCAGGCCCTTCGAATGCGCCCGCAGCGCCAGCGACTTGACCGCGTCCTCCAGTTGATCCCGCACGTTGAAGTGCACCGAATCGAGCTCCATCCGGCCCGCTTCGATCTTCGAAAAATCCAGAACATCGTTGATTACCGTTAGCAGCGAATCCGCGGACGCCTTTACCGTGTTCAAGCAATCGCGCTGATCCGGAGTGAGACTGGTGTCGAGCACCAGTTCGGTCATGCCCATGACGCCGTTCATGGGTGTGCGGATTTCGTGGCTCATGTTCGCCAGAAACTCGCTCTTGGCGCGGCTTGCGGCCTCGGCGCGATCCTTGGCCAGGACCAACTCCGCGGTTCGCGCCGCGACCTCCTTTTCGAGCTTGTCGCGCCGGTCGAGCAACGCCTCATCGCGCGCCTCGATCTCCGCCAGCATGCCGTTGAAGCGATCGATAAGTTGCCCCAGATCGTCGTCCGACTGTTTCACCGCGCGTAAGGCGTAGTCCTTCCGATCGGAGACTCGCTTGGCCACCGCCGCCAAGTGCGCTATCGGTTCCGACACGGTCCGCTGGAATTTGGAGGAGAGCGTCAAAGCAAGCACGCCGCTGATCAACAGAGTGATGAAGACGACGCAAGCGAAGCGGACGAACCGCGTATGCAGTTCCCCTAAGTCCGATTCGAGATAAATCACGCCGGCGAGCTGGCTACCCAGGCGGATATCACGATAGACGGTCAGACGATTGTTTTCGAACCGGCTTCCGGCCGGCCGAAGCACGGGATCCGGATTCGGCGCCGCAGGATCCCGACGGTAGCGGGCGAATGGCCTTCCGTCCTCGCCGTAAATCACTGCCGCGACGATGCCCGTGTGAGCCCGCAATCCGGCCAGCAGCTCCTCCGCCGCACGTTTATCGGAGAACGTGACCGCTGCCGTGCTGTTCGATCCGATGATTTCGGCGAGCACTTCGAGATCGCCGCGCATGGCCGCGCGAGCCGCGATTTGATCGTAAGTGATCACCGCGATGCTGGCAGGGATCAACGCCGCCGCCACCGTAAACAGTACGACCAGGGCGAGCCTGAGCTTGACCGTGAGGTTGTGAAATCGAGCAGTCATGGCGTTCACTTCTCCACAATCTCCGCGAGGCTGAGCAACTTCGCGCTGATGCGAAGCTGCTGCCGCCGCGCGGCTGCTATGTTTATTTGAAGCCGTACGCTTCCGGCTTCGATTTTGAAGTTGACGATCCCTCCGTCGCCGGTGAAATTGTCCGTCTCCCCAACCGTTAGGACCCCCGGGTTCCCGATCTGCCGAAGCAGCGTTTCCAACTGCTTCCTTTCCGAGGAGCTGATAAAGAGGATCTGGCAGCCCGCCGCCTGCTGCGGGTCCGCGATTTGACGCACACGAAAGGGGCGGCCTTCGAAAGTCTTGCCGGACACAACCGAGGTCAGAGCGTCGCCGAAGGAATTTTTCCCGAGCACGCCAATCACGATCGGATCGGAGGAGTTCTTGAACGACTGCGGAGGCCACTCTACGAACTTCGCGAAGTTGTAAAGGAACGCCGCCTTCACCTTGTACTCGTCCGTTGTTTGCGCGCGCGCGCCCGCGGTTAACGCTAGCCCCAAAGCGATGGCACAAGTTTTCCGGGATTTGACGTCGCGATCGTTCATCTCCGAAGAAGCGAGGCGTAAACTTCCGCCCTCGAAGTCCTAATCGGACCAGGCCGCGACCGTGTGAGCTTCACGTTTTCGTTGCGACACGCGATAAGCGCATCATGGGCCGCGTCACCGTGTGGTTCGGAGCAATCCTATGCCTGGCCGTCTCCCTAAGCGCGCAGGATCAGGATTTTCCGGCGAAGAATTTGGATTCGCTAAGTCTCGAGGAACTGATGCAGGTGAAGGTGCAGGGCGCGGCGTTGCATCCTCAAACCCTGCGAGACGCTCCGGCAAGCGTAACCATCATTACCGCTGAGGAAATCAGCAAGTACGGCTACCGCACTCTCGGGGAGGCGTTGGCTTCGGTGCGCGGATTTTACCTGAATGACAATCGCACCTACGAGTCTCTTGGGGTGCGAGGTTTCGGCGCACCCGATGATTACGATAGCCATGTCCTGGTGATGATCAACGGTCACTCCATGACCGACAACATATTCGGCTACATGCTGTTCCTGGGCAATGATTTCCCACTTGACATGAATCTGATCAAGCAAATTGAGATCATCCGCGGGCCGTCGTCGGCGCTGTACGGCACCAACGGAATGTTCGCCACGATCAACATCGTCACTAAGACGCCGGATCAAGCAGACCCAGCCTCGCTCACGACGACATTCGATTCGTTCGGTGAGAAGACGGGTCAGATTGCCGCTGCGTCGACGATCGGCAAGAACGCTCAGGTGCTGGTTTCAGGCTCCGTGTATAACAATTCAGGCGAAAGCCCGCTGTACTTTCCGGAATTCAACTCGCCTCAAACAAACTACGGCGAAGCGATTGACATGAATGGCGAGCGCGGATATCACCTCTTCTCGAATCTGACTTGGCGCAACTGGACGATCCTCGCCTTGTTTTCTGGAAACGACAAAATCCAACCCGTTTCGTGGGGGCCGACAATTTTCAACGATCGTGGGACGCAGAATTATGCGACCCGCAACTTCGTCGATGCGGCGTACGCCCGCGACATCTGGCGAGGAACGCTGCGCTGGCGAACCTACTACGATGAGCAACGCTATCTGGGCCGATTCGACTATCCGCTGGATCCTCCCACGCCGCTGGACGCGGTGGAGGACAACCGGGAATTGATGAACGGCAAATGGATCGGCTCCGAGCTGACCTATCGAACGGATTTGGGCGGTTTGGGGGCCGTCACCGCGGGCGTGGATGCCAAGTTTGACATCCGGGCAATCCTAACCGACTTTGACGTAACGCCCGCTCCGGCGACTTTCCTCAGCATCGACCGGCCGGACCGGAACTTCGCGTTTCTGTTGCAAGACGAGCGCAAACTTTCGCGCAACTGGACGCTGGATCTGGGAGCGCGATACGACAAGTCCATGCTGATGCGCGATTTCATCTCGCCCCGGTTGGCGTTGATCTATCAACCACGCGGCGGCTGGACCTACAAGTTTCTTTACGGACGAAGTTTTCGCAACCCCAGCCTGTTCCAATTGTTCGACGGCGATGGGCACTCCGCGATAGCCAACCCGGCGCTTCGTCCGGAAAGCGGAGATCAGTTTGAGGTTGATGCGGAACGCAAGATCGGAAAACGTTGGAGCTTCCTTGCAGCGGCATACGGCTATCAGCTTTATAATTACATCGACGGTTTCCCCACCGGCAGCCTCGGATTGATTCAGTATCGGAACGAGGGCACGTTGCGCGCCGGAGGGGTTGAGGCTGAAGTGAGCGGCAAGCCGACTGCCTGGCTTGATTTCACCGCCAGCTATGCGATCCAAAGGACCCAGAATTTGGGTGACGGCGGCGTACTCGAAAACTCACCGGAGCATCTCGGTAAGTTGCATTTTGCGGTTCCCCTTGGGCGTAAGCTCCAACTCAGCAGCGGGATGCAGTATACCGGAGCGGTCGTGAGTCTGGCGCAGCAGCGGGTGAGTCCCGTGTGCCTGGCGGACTTCACTCTAATCTCCCGCAAGCTGCTGCGCAATTTCGATTTCACCTTGGGCGTGCGGAACGCGTTCAACCGGAGCTATTCGGACCCGGTCGCGCTTAATCCGATGGTCGACACCATGCCTCAGCCGGGGCGATCTGTGTTCGTGGAATTGATCCCGCACCGCGCGCGGTAGGCGTGAAGCGCGTCAGCGTTGTTGTGTTTTCACGTACGCGCGGACCAGCCATGCCAAACCCGCGAAGATGAGCAAGGTGAGCGTGCTCCATGGCGCGAAGGGACATAGTGAGGAGTAACCCAGGTCGCTTCGGATGTTGTTCGAGGAAAACGGCAACAGCGTGACAATCGCGGCTGCTACCAGCAGTCCGATCACGGCAGTGATGATGTTTAGCAGCCTTTGATTCGGCATGGTTAGTCGGAGCTCTGCATAATCTTTAATCGCCGCGCTTCAAGGGAATCCTCGGACGGATCATTTCGAAATAATCGCTGGCGCGGACGTATCCCGCCCCTCCCATTCTGCCAATCGCGCGCAGCTTAAACGGGTCGATGCGGAAGTTGTCCGCGATCGTGGGGTCGAAATGAATGCGGACCACCTCCCCAATGATGAGGCTCGCGCCGGAGGGCTTCGCGCTGACCTCGACGATTTGCATCAATTTGCACTCCATGTTCACCGGCGATTCGCGGACGCACGGAGGCCGCACGATTTCACTTGGATCCGGCGTCAGTCCCGATACTTCAAACTCGCTCACGCCGCGGGCGTAATCGCCCGAACATAAATTCATCTGTTCCGCGATCGCCTCCGTGACGATATTCACCACAAACTCGCCGTTCTCACGAATGTTGGCGATCGTGTCCTTCGCCGGCGTGCGATTCGCGACCGAAAAGCAGATCGCCGGCGGCTCCGAGCAAATCGCATTGAAAAAGCTGAATGGCGCGAGGTTGAGCGCGCCGGTTTTGGAGATCGTCGAGACAAAGGCAATCGGCCGCGGTACTACCGATCCGATCAGCAATTTATAGATGGACGCGACCGGATGAGCGGCAGGATCGGCCGATATCTTTGCGAATGCCATGGAGGTAATGCTTAATCATCCCCCAAGGCGCGACGCCTGGCTAACGGCACAAATCCCGGTTATGCGGCTGCTTGGCCGGTTTTCGCGTGATAGGCGTCGAGCACTCGCGCGGAGTACACCAGCGCTGCGCCCGCGTTGATGCTGATCGCCACGCCCAGCGCCTCGACGATCTCCTCTTTCGAAGCGCCTTGCTTGATCGCTGCGGTGGTGTGCGTGGTGATGCATCCGTCGCAGCGAAGGCTGACCGCCACTGCGAGCGCGATCAATTCTCGCGTTTTGCCGTCCAGCTTATTGGTTTTGCTCCCGGCGTCGCTGAGCGTGCGATAGCCGCGCACCACGTCCGGAGACGTCCGTCCGATCTCGCCGATCTCGGTGATGAGTTGCTGTAGATATTCTTCCCAGTTGAGCATCATTGGCGTACCTTTCTCGTGTCCAAAAGCGCGAACACGCTGTTTGATGATTCGCGCGCAAGTCAAGATTCCGCGGCCTGCCTGATATAATGACCGCTACACATGCCTGTCATGGATATTCAGGCGATCCGTGGCATCCTCCCTCATCGTTATCCCATGTTGCTAGTGGACCGGATCGAGGAACTGGAGCCGGACCGGATCGTCGGCATCAAGAACGTCACCATCAGTGAGCCGTTTTTTGTCGGCCATTTTCCCGATTTCCCGGTGATGCCCGGCGTCCTAATCATGGAGGCCATGGCGCAGGTGGCGGGCGTTCTGGTGCTAAGTCAGATCCCGGATCGCGACAGCAAGCTGGTTCTTCTAGCCTCGGTCGAAGACGCGAAATTCCGCAAACCGGTTCGCCCGGGCGATCAGTTACGCATAGAGATGATCGTCGATAAGCGCAAGGCAACCATCGCTAAGATGCACGGCACCGCGACGGTGAACGGCGAGGTGGTTGCCGAAGCGGGTGGCATGTTGTGTAAGCTCGCCGACCGGATTTAGCGCGTGCCCGTTCACCCGACTGCGATCGTAGATCCATCAGCGCGCATCGACGGCTTGGCCGACATCGGGCCTTACGCCGTCATCGGGGCCGTCGTTGAAATCGGCGCCCGCACGGTGGTTAAAGCCCACGTGTTTATGGAGGGTCCGCTCACGATCGGCGAGGATAATCTTTTCTTTCCGTATTCGACCGTCGGCGTTGCGCCGCAGGACCTCAAGTACCAGGGCGAACCGTCCGAGCTTCGCATCGGCAATCGCAACCGTATCCGCGAATTCGCGACGCTGCATCGCGGCACGGAAGGCGGCGGCATGGTGACATCGATCGGCGATGACAACCTGCTGATGGCGTACACGCACGTTGCGCACGACGTACGCCTCGGAAGCCATGTTGTCTTGTCGCACGCTGCTACGCTGGGAGGTCACGTCGTCGTCGAGGATTGGGCCTGGATCGGCGCCGCGGTGGGCGTCCACCAATTCTGCCGCATCGGGCGGCATTCAATCGTGGGAGGGTACAGCGTCATCACGCAAGATGTGCTGCCCTACTCGAACACCGTCACCGCGCGCGAGGCGAAAGTATTCGGCGCGAACGCGACCGGCCTCGAGCGCCGCGGCTTTTCCTCGGCGTCCATCGATGCGTTGCATAAGGCGTTTCGCCTGCTCACGCGCTCCGGCCTGAACACCGCGCAGGCCGTGGAGCGGATTCGCGAGGAGGTTCCCGCCAATGACGAGGTCTCGGAGTTGCTCGCCTTCATCGCGTCTTCCGAACGCGGTTTCGTGAAATGAAGCGGTACGGCTTGATCGCGGGCAACGGTCGTTTTCCCGTGCTTGCGCCGGAAGCCGCGCGCAAAGCCGGCTTCGAAGTAGTCGCCATCGGAATCAAAGAGGAAGCCTCGCCTGAAATCGAGCCCCTTGCCGCGCGCTGTTACTGGATCTCGCTCGGCGCGCTCAGCCGGCTGATCGAAATTTGCAAGCAGGAGTCGATTTCAGAAATCATGATGTGCGGCCAGGTCAAGCACGCCAAGATTTTCTCCTCCATCGTGCCGGACTGGCGGCTGGTGAAGCTGCTAACGTCGCTCGACACCAAGAATACCGACGCGTTGATCGGCGGCGTGCAAAAGGTGCTCGCTGACGAAGGAATTACCCTCGCGGATTCGACCTTGCTGCTCAAGGACCTGCTGGCGACGGAGGGCGCGCTCACGCGGCGAAAGCCTTCGAACGATGAAACGCGCGATCTCGATTACGGCCGGCGCATCGCGGCCGCGCTCTCCGCGCACGACATCGGGCAGAGCGTGGTTATCGCGGAGCGCGCCTGCGTCGCCGTCGAGGCCATGGAGGGTACCGATGCGATGTTGCGCCGGGCGGCGTCGCTGGCCGAAGGTAAGCCATTGCGGTTGGTCAAAGCCTCCGGCCGCCGGCGGCATCTTCTTTTTGACGTTCCCGTGATTGGCCCCCAGACAATCGAAGTCATGGTCGAAACGCGCGCCACCGCGCTGGCCGTGGATGCCGGCCGAACGCTGCTGCTTGACCGGCAGGAACTAATGGACCGCGCCAACCGCGCGTCGATTGCGATCGTCGCGTACGCGTAAGCGGTTGCGAACCTGAATCGCGACGAGAATCAGAAAAACAATGTCGCACCATAGCGCCCTATTTCCGAACTCATGCGTCGCGAATCCGCCGGCCGCCGCGCCCAGCAGAAACGCGGAGCAGATCGCCGAGAAATCCTTGATCACGGTCGCAGACTGCCGATTTCGTTCAACCAGCCGCGAAAACGCCGCCTCGCCCAGCGTGCGCAAATTGCCGGTGGTGAACGTGGAACTGAAGGCGCGGCCGTTCACTTCGCGAAACGTCTGCACCTGCACGGAAGCCGCGAAAGCGATCGAGATGGTAAAGATAAAATCCGTCGTGGTCGCGGGCAGCAAACTCAGCACCAGCAGCACCCAAATTTCGAGCATCAGAACCGCGGTATAAGGAGCCGTCGCCCCGTTCCGCTTGGTGTGAAACTGCATCGCCTGAGCCACGCTGACCCCGAATAGGAATGCCAGGATCGGCGGAAGATGGCGAAACGCCGTGTGCCAGTCGCCGGCGAAAAAATTGACCCCAAGCAGCACGACGTTCCCGGTCATCGCGTTGGCGAAGACCCGGCCGTGTCCGACGTAGGTGAAGCCGTCGAGAAAGCCGCCCGCCCCAGCCAGCAGCGCGCCGATGCCCAAGGTTCCAACCCGAGCCTTTGCTTCCTCGAACGGCAAGGAAGGCATGTGAGAATCGTAGCGCGTTCAGTGCCTACAGCACCCGCTCCCCCGCGGCCTTGGCGTCGTATCCCCCTAGGCTCTCGAGCTCTCGCCGGTAGCTCGACCGGTTCAAGGTATCCATTAGCGCGGCAATGCCCGGCAGATCCAGATGCTGTCGGCGGATCGCCAGATCGTAGCGCTCGCTCACTAGGGGAATAAAGCCGAGCCCGAGCAAGCGCGCGGCTGCTCGCGTCGCGATGCAGGCGTCGGCTACCCCGCTGTAAACCTGCCATGCAGCGGCTAAATGTCCCGGAGCCGTACGATCGTAGCCCTTCACGTTGCGCGGTTCGATCTTCAATCGCCGCAGATGCGCATCTAGCAGCGCGCGGCTGCCCGCGCCTTTCTCGCGATTCACGATGGTGACGTCGCGCCGCGCCAAATCCTCCGCGCCCTGGATCGCCTTCGGGTTCGAGTTCGCCGTTACGATTCCCTCTTCCCACACCGCGAATGAAATGACCGCCACGGCGTTTTTGGAAAACATCCGCCCGATCTCAGGCAAATTCGATTCGCCGCTGGCTTCATCGCGCAGGTGCGTGCCGGCCACGTGTACGCTGCCCTCCTTGAGCAGCGCCAAAGCCTGAGAGCTGTTGCGGTGCGCCAGAACCAACTCCACTCCGGCCGCCTGCACGTGCCGAGCGAGCACCGAAATCCCCGGGTCGCACCCGGCGATCAAAATGCGGTTGCGAAAATCCTCTGCGGAGTCGAACACCTGCACGCTGGCCTTCGCGCCCTGCGGTTTGTTGGTGATCACCGCGTCGCTCGCCGGGAAATACCACGGCATTGCTGAAGGAACCGATGC
>JASHRP010000195.1 GCA_030037375.1 Bryobacteraceae bacterium
CGTCGCGCGGAGCGCCCGCGGGCCGGCTCACCGTTTTTGGCTACATTGCCGGATCGATCCTGGTGGGCCTGGTGACCACGCTCGCGGGTCCCATCGGATTCGTGGGATTGATCGTGCCGCACGCGTTACGACTGAAGCTCGGGGCGGATCATCGCGTGCTATTGCCTTGCGCGTTTCTGGTTGGCGCGGCGTTTCTGGCAATCTGCGATGTGATCTCGCGAGTGGCGATCGCGCCTGCGGAGATTCCCGTGGGAGTGGTAACCGCTCTGTGCGGAGGTCCGTTCTTCTTGTGGCTGCTGCGAACCAAGAGGCGGAGTCTGTGGCTGTAGTTCTTATTGGCGGAGGAGCGCGGAGTGGAAAGAGCCGGTTCGCGCTGGAGCGGGCGCGGCGCGAGGGATCGAACCTGATTTACATCGCGACGGCCGAAGCGCGGGACGAAGAGATGCAAGAGCGGATCGCGCGTCATCAGGAGGACCGCGGCCCGGAGTTCGTCACTATTGAGGCTCCCATAGATTTGGCCGGCGCGATCCGGCGCTCGCAGGGAGACGCGATCGTTGTGGACTGTCTGACGTTGTGGCTCTCGAACATTTTGGATCGCGATATCGACGCGGCCACGTGTGAGCTGGAAGCGGGCGCACAATCCGCGAAAGCTTGTTTGATATTCGTCACCAACGAAGTGGGATGCGGGATCGTGCCTGACAACGCGCTCGCGCGTAAATTTCGCGATCACGCGGGAATCTTGAATCGGCGCATAGCAGCCATCGCGTCCGAAGTATATTGGATGGTTTTCGGACAGCCCCTACGGATCAAATGAAGACGCTCGCCGGTGCGATCCAGTTCCTGACCGTGCTGCGAATCCCCGGCGAGCCGCCGGCGCCCGGACGCGCGGCTGTTTGGTTCCCGTTGGTCGGCGGGGCGCTCGGCGCGATCGGCGCGGGCCTCTATATGGTGGCCGCGCGTCTGCTGCCCGTGTCGCTGGCCGCGCTCGCCTGCGTCGCATTTTGGGCCGCATCGACAGGAGTCCTGCATGAGGACGGCTTGGCCGACGTCGCCGACGCATTGCGCGCGGGACGCACACGCGAAAAAATGCTCGAGATTCTGAAAGACAGCCGCATCGGAGCATTCGGCGCGGTGGCGCTGTTGTTAAGCGTGCTCGCGCGATGGCAGGCCTTGCAGTACTTCAGCGGGTCGAGCATCGTGACGGCGTGCATCGCCGCGCAAGCGGTTCCGCGCGCGGCGATGGTGGGGCTCGCGTGGGCCTCGCGGCCTGCGGGAGACGGGCTGGGTTACTCGCTCGCCTCCACGCTGGGAACAACAGGCGCAGTGATCGCGTTGCTTCAGGGCGCCATCGCCGCATTCGCGTGCGGATTGCGCGCGGGCGCGGTGATCGCGCTGGGTTCTTTTTTCATCGTGCGGCTGGCGCGGGAATATTTCTATCGCCGCATCGGCGGCGTCAACGGAGATTGCCTGGGCGCGACCGAGCAAGCGCTCGAAATCTTCATCCTGGCGTTGTTCGCTTGCTCGAGTTGCTCCTGGTGATTCAGATGCTAGAAGACGAAATCCGAAACCGGCTCGATTCGCTGACCAAACCTCCCGGCAGCTTGGGGCGTTTGGAGGAGCTGGCTCTCCGCGCGGGTCTGATTCAACAGAGAGCAATGCCGGAAATCCGCACGAAAGCTATGACGATTTTTTGCGCGGATCATGGCGTCGCGGAGGAAGGCGTCAGCGCGTATCCAGCGGAGGTCACTCGCCAAATGATGGCGAACTTCCAGGCAGGAGGCGCGGCGATCAACGTTCTGTGCCGCAATTTTGGAATCGAGCCGATCATCGTCGACATGGGCGCGGGCAAGCCCACGCGCAACTTCACCCGCGAGCCGGCGATGACGCGCGAGGAAGCTCTCGATGCAATCGACACCGGCCGCAGTTATTCGAATTCGGCCGACGTGATCGGCGCGGGCGAGATGGGCATCGCGAATTCCACTTCGGCTGCGGCTCTGCTGTGCGCATTTGCCGGAATTGCTCCCGAAGAAGCCGCGGGCCGAGGAACCGGCCTCGACGATGCGGGTCTGAGTCGGAAGATCGATGCGATCCGAAAGGCGCTGGCTCTTCACCGTCCCGAGACGCTAGATCCAATCGGCGTGCTGGCGGCAGTGGGCGGACGCGAAATCGCCGCCATTGTTGGATTGATTCTGGGCGCGGCTGAGCGGCGAAAGATCGTCGTGTTGGACGGGTTCATCTCCTGTTCGGCGGCTCTGGTGGCAAGGGCAATGCAGCCGGAGGCGCTCGATTGCGTGCTCTTCGCGCACCGCTCCGCCGAACGCGGACATCGAAAAATGTTAGATGCGCTCAAGGCGCGGCCGCTGCTGGATCTCGACATGCGGCTCGGGGAAGGAACGGGCGCGGCCCTGGGAATCGCGATTTTGGAAGCAGCCGTCACGCTGTATCGCGAAATGGCTACGTTCGGCAGCGCCGGCGTCTCCAAGGCTTCGTAGGGGAGAAAAGAACTACTTCAGCGCTTGCTCCAGCGTGCCGGTCACGCGCAACACGTTCAAGCGAGCATGCTGGGCTTGGGACTCCGCGTCATAATAGGCCCGCCATTTCTCCTGCTCTTCGGCGCGATCCTGCTCGATCTGCCCCGGCAGCACCAATCCCTCGCTCAGCCTCGCCAGATCCGCGGTCGTCGATTCGCGGGTCACATTCAAATCTTCCAGCGCGAGCGCGCGTCCGCTCTCCGCGACTCTCAGATCGTCGTAAGAGTCTTCGATATCCCGCTGGATGCGTGAGCGGGTCTGCGTAAGCTGCGCTCGAATCTTGGCCGCGTCTGCCTCCGAGTTCGAAATATACGCCTTCGATGCCGAGCTTGCTAACAGCGGGATCGAAAACGACGCGCCGACCTCCGCGTTATTGGCTTGGTAATGCTGGAAATATTGCGCGAAGTGATTGAACTGCGCGAACAGCGAGTACTGCGCGACAAGATCGACCTTCGGCTGACGGTACGCTTTGAAGCTCTTGATCTCGAGCGTCTTCGCCTGAAGGTCGGATTCGAGATGCTTGATCTCGGGACTGGTTGAGAGCGCGGCCGCGATTGCATCCTGCTCCGACACCGCCGATTCGAAAGCCGGTAGAGGACCCTCCGCGGGATGAACGCGGTCGCCGGGAGCGAGGCCGAGGATCTCAGCCAGCGCGCGCTCCGACTTCGCCGCGTCGCGATTCAACGTCTCGATATGATTCTTAGTTTGCGCGACTGCGAGACTGGATTTTTTCCCATTCAGCGGCAGCTCCTGGCCCTCCCGCACGCGGGTCTGCATGAGCTGGTCCGCCCGGGCTAAACTCTCCTCCTCCTGATTCGCGGCGGCCAGGTTGCGAGCGGTAGTCGCCGCGTCGATGAACGCCGACGCTACGCGAAAAACCACCTCCGCCTGACGCTGATCGACGACGAAGCCCGCGCCACGCGCCAGTTCCGCCGCCTGCGCGACAAGGTAGCTCTGTGGCTTATCGTACAGCGCCATCTGCGTCTTCACTTGAACAATGGATGGCGCGTTGCCGTCGATACTCGTCGGGAAACCGTAAGTGTACGCCAATCCGCTGCCCGCGTAAACACTTGGGGAGAACGGCCCTTTGTTGATGCTCTCCTGGTCGTGGGCCTTCATCTGATCCAGCCGCGAAATCACCAGATCGGGATTTTGCTGCATGGCAAGATCGAGGGCCTGGCGCAGCGTCAGAGTGCGCGTTTCGGCAAGCGACCGAATCGAACAGAGAAGGCTTAGGAGAACAACGGCGGGGATTCTCATCCCCTATTCGTACCGCAGAGCCTCGGTGGGATTCAATCGGGCGGCGCGGCTCGCGGGGAGTATGCCGAAGATGACGCCGACTGCAATGGAGACTGTAAACGCGACCACGATCGACCACCAGGAGACGGGAATCGAGACGCCGTCGACGAAAAGTTGCACGCTCAATGGGACCGCGATTCCGATCAGAATCCCGACGGCTCCGCCACCGACGCTGATGATGATCGCCTCCGTCAGGAATTGCTCCAGCACGTCCTTTCGCGCCGCGCCGACCGCCATACGCAGACCGATTTCGCGCGTTCGTTCCGTGACCGTCACTAGCATGATGTTCATGATCCCGATGCCGGAGATGACCAAGGCGATCAGCGAAACCAGCACCAGTACGATGGATAATGCAGTTCCGATGTTGCGCGCAGTTTCGAGAATGCTGCCCAAGTTGTCCACCAGATATTTCGCGCCTGCCCGATGCCTGCTGCTCAGGATCTGGTGGACCAGTTCCGTGAGCGCGGGAACCTCCTCCGGCGTTTTGGCTTGAACGTACAGCGGATCGATGCGCTCAATCGGCGCGAAATCGCGCAGCATGGTGATCGGAATCATGACGTTTTCGCCGGAGCCGGAGAGCTCGCTCAATCCGAAACTATCTTGCCGCTCCTTGAAAGTGCCGATAACGGTGAATTGCAGATCGTGAATCTTGATGATCTTTCCAACGGCCTCTTGCTGCCCTCCGAATAGCCGCTTGGCCAGCCTTTCGGTCAGCAGTGCGACTCGGGCGCTGCGCTCCACGTTATTAGCGTCGATGAACCGGCCGGCAAGCAAAGCAAGATTG
>JASHRP010000196.1 GCA_030037375.1 Bryobacteraceae bacterium
TCCGGATAACAGATCGGCGTAAGAAAAAACCACAGCGTCAGCACGAAGCCGATCACCTGACCCAGGTCCCGCACGAATACGCCCAAGCCCGCCAGGAACCAGCACAATCCGGCGGTCAGCAGAAGCTGCGGAAGAAGCAATGCGGGCAGCCACGCCGCGGTCACCGGAACCACTCCGCGAATCGTTACCAGCATCGCGAAGAAGATCAGCAGCGCGAAGCATTCCGTCACCAGCCCCGAGAGCACCAGGTTCACCGGCAACGTTTCCAGCGGAAACACCAGCTTCTTCACCCAATTCCGATGCTCGACCACAATCGAAGGCGACCTTCCCACGGCCTCGGAAAACGGCAGCCAGACCAGCATTCCGGCGAGGAAGTTCAGAACATAACCTGCCTTGCTCGTGTCCTCGCCGAAAGTCTGGTGCAGCACCACTCCGAAGACGAAAAAGTACGTCGCCATCAGCAGCAGTGGAGTGAGGAACGCCCACAACGCGCCTCCGAAGCTCCCGCGCGACCGCGCCAAAATATCGCGCCGCACCATGGAGCCGATCAGCTTGCGATTCACCCAGCAGCTTCGCGTGGGATATACGAACGCCTTGGGAATCGCGCTCAGGAAGCGCGAACGGCGCAGCGCCGCAGCCGACACCGAGCGAGCAGCCTCCACGCCAATCCGACCCTCTTGAATCGTCGCGTCGATCAGCACCAGCCGGCGGCGATTCTCCGCGCCGGCGATCTGCACCCGGTAAGGTCCGTCCTCCGGCGGCAAGGCCACCGGCATCTCGACATCCCTAGCGCTCGCATCCGGCCACTCGCCTTCGGAAAGTACCGCGCCGGTCGATGGATCGAGCACCTGCCAATCCAATGCGCACGGAGCATCCAAACGCAGCCGCACCCGGATGGCGTCTCCGTCAGGCTTCGCCTCCACCGTCTCGAATCTAGGCATGCTAGCTATACAGCCAGTTCGGATATCGCTCGCGAACCGGGCCCGTTTTGCGGCCCACGGCGTAGATGCCCTCGCCGCGCAAATCCTTCGATAAAAGATAGCGGTCGAGCAATTGCTCTACCCATGCGAACTCGGGCTTCGGCTCCTCGCGAAATGGCCCGGTTTCGAGCAACGTCACTTCGAACCCGGCTCCCTCGAGCAGCTTGCTCAACTCGCCCGGCATGTATTCGCGAGCATGCCGCGCGTCGACCACGCCGTTGCGCGGACGAATGTAGGCGCTGAACAACTGCGGGTGAAACCCTTGCAAGATTCCGGCGAGCGACCGCAGCGATGCGAGGTTCGGAGTGCTCAACACCAGATGGCCGCCGGGTTTAAGAACCCGGTTGATCTCCGCCATCATGTGCAACGGATCGGCGGCCAAATGTTCCAGCAGCTCGCAACACAGAACGGTGGAGAAATACTCATCAGCATACGGGAACGCGTCCTTTTCCGCGTCGAACAGATCGATCTCGCACTCGAATTTCTCGCCGCATTCGCTCTCGACGGAGCGTTGATGCTTTTCGCCCGCTTTGCCGAAGTAGCACCCGCGAACCTCGCCATAGCCGAGCCGCGTCTTGAGCGCCGGAGTGATTTGCAGATACGCGCCCATCTCCAGCACCCGGTCGTTCGGGCCGCCAGGAGGCGTGATCGCCAGTGTCTTCTCCAGTCGCGTCAGATGGCTGTCGACGTACGCCCGCGATCCATTCCCCGCCGGAGTCCAAGAGACGATATACTCTCCGGGCACTTCGATCCGCTCCACTTCAGCCGGCCTAGGTTCACCGCTTTGCTTCGGAAGCTTCTGAGCCGGCTCCTCCACTTCCCTGCCCTCGGCCACTGCTTCCAGGAAATTCACGTATCGGCGCGCGACGGTCTCCCAACTGCACTCCTTCGAAACCCACGCACGCGCTCGCGCGCCCAGCGCCGCGGTCACTTCCGGGCGCGAAACCAGCAGGTTCATGTACTCGAAGAGGTGATCCTCCTCGCTCGCGTCCACCGGCGCTTTCAGGCAAATCTCATCCGGATATTCGAGGAACGATCCCACCGCGCTAACAACCACGGCCTTCCCCATGCCGAGCGCGCGCAGCAGCGTTCCCGAACTCTCGCCGACGGTGGGGTATCGCAGATTCAGCACGATGTCGCACGCCGCGATATAGCCGTTGAAATCCTCAATCGGCGCAAAATCGATGTGCCGAGCGTGGGCGGAAAGATTCATCGAACTCAGCATGGAGGCGAGCGGCAGCTCCGGATGCGCCTCGCCCACCAACAACAGCCGGGCTTCGGGAACCACGCGAATCAAGCGCCGGAAAGCGCGCAAGGATTCGGCGATTCGCTTGTACGGTTTCAGGAATCCGAAGATGCCGATCAGGGGCGCTCGCTCATCCAAACCAAGCCGCGTGCGGTACGCCATGCGATCCGCTTCCACGATCCAGGCGCCGTGCGGAATCTTGGCGATGGGCCGGTTGAAGCCGTGCTCCCGCACCACGCTCGCCACCGCTTCGCTGTGCACGATCACCGCGCGCGACGCATCGAGGACCCTCCGCAACAGCGGAATTTCGTATTGCGGCCCGCGCGTCAGCGTTCGCACGTGGCGCTTGGCGAACTGGAATGCTTCCGCGCCCGCGCTGATTTCGACTTCTCTCAAGTACGCGTCCCAATCGCCGCGCCGGATGGTCGCGTCCGCAATCAGATGGTGAAGATTGGCCTCATGCATCACCGTGACGCCGGGATGCTTCAGCGCGGCTTCATACGCGAAAATGTGATGCGGGTTATTGCCGAGCTGATACAGAATTGAGTCGTAACGCGAGGACTCGAAATTCGGAGGGGCTTCCGCGAAGGTCTCGACGCTCGCCATGCGCCGCAGCGGGTCGAGCAGTGCCGCCGAGTAATCCGCGATGCCGCTCTTGGTGGGAGGCAGCGGCGAGAAAAACGCCAGCCGCATCGGTCAGTGCGCCAGCTCCACCGTGAACGTGCCAAGCGAAAGCGGAATGCGCGCCATCACGGGAGTTCGCGCCTCGTCCTTGGCGAAGAAAATTTCCACGGTGTAATTGCTCGCGGGACCTTTGATGGTCGCGCGGATCTTGTCCGCGTCAATCGGCGTCCCCAGCTTCTTCACAGGCGCCGTACCCGCAAACTCCAGATGAACGTTGTAGCCG
This sequence comes from Bryobacteraceae bacterium, assembly GCA_030037375.1. Lineage (GTDB taxonomy): Bacteria > Acidobacteriota > Terriglobia > Bryobacterales > Bryobacteraceae > Palsa-187. The sequence continues at coordinate 3,134 of JASHRP010000196.1, forward strand.
CTTCCGAAAAATGCCGGCTGTTGCGGAGCTAACCTTCCCTGCGCCAACTCCTGCCGCGCGAATTGCAAAAAAGAGAGCGCATCGTGGGCGCACGGCGGCACGGACGCGTCGCTCTTTCCCCCTCCCGGTCCGGGAGGCTGGGTTTCGCGCGTCAGCGTGTGCTCGGATTGATCGAACGTGATCAGCTCCTCGGTTTTGCGGCTGCCATGTTGGATTGTTTTATCCAGATTGGCGGAACAAATCTGCGCTCCAGCGGCGGTCGACATGAACGTGTCGCGCACAGCAAATCCGGGTACGCTTGCGTCGATGTCGAGATCGAATCGCCAATGTGCTTCTTCTTTGCCGCCGACCACCCAGTTTTCGCGGCTGGAGGCGAGCGTAGCCTCACCCAGGCTGAGTCCGCTCTGCCAGTTGATCACATAATGCAGGCTCTCGGCGTGAACGGCCATCGCCGCCGCGAGCAATACCACGTACTTCATGAAACCCGGGCCTGAACCGCAGCCTCCGCCCTTCTCCTCGCTCCGGCGACGCGCGCGTAAACTTCCAGCGTGCGCTCCGCCGCGCGTTGCCAACTGAATACCGACGCCCGGTGCGACCCGAGCCGCTCCAGCCGCGTCCGCAGCTCCGCGTCGATCAGTATGTCGCGGATCGCCCGGGCCATCTCTTCGGTCGAATTCGGATCGAACAGGATTCCCGCGCCATCGGCGACTTCCGGCATCGCCGTGGTGTTGGAGCTTGCTACCGCGCGCGCGCACGCCATCGCCTCCAGAATCGGCAAGCCAAATCCCTCGTAAAACGACGGGAAAACGAACAGATCGCAGGCCCCGTAAAACTGCACCAGATCTGCGTCCTCAACGAATCCGGTGAAGTGAACTCTTTCGGCAATGCCGGATTTCTGGACCGCCTTGTGCAGCTCCTTCGAATACCACGTCTCTTTCCCCACAAACACAAGACGATGGGTAAGCTGCGGATGTGCACGCACAACTTCGCCGAAAGCCTTTAATAGTCCCAGATGGTTTTTGCGCGGCTGAAGATCGCCGACGGTCAACACGAAGGGCCCGGGAATGCCGTATTTTTTCAGGACAGCTTTCCGCGCTACCTGGCGGTCGATGGGCCGGAATTCGGAGGAAACCGCGTTGTGCACCACCACAACGGCGTCCTCGTTGAGATGATAATGCCGCAGAATCGCGCCGCGCGAGAACTCGCTAGGCGTCAGGATCGCCGCCGCGCGTTTCACCGTCCGCCGAACCGTGAGCTTTAGCTGCCTGGCTCGAAACCGCGTGAAGTACTGGGGATATTCGAGAAAGCTGACGTCATGTACCGTTACAACCAGCGGTGTCGGGGACCACAACGGCCCGGTATACTGCACGTGGAGCAAGTCTGGACGGTCATGCCGCAAGCAAATCGGCAGATCCACACCTAAGCGCCTATAAGGATTCTCCGAGACCCTGCGCGTCTCGATTCCGGAAGGCAGGCGAAATTCGCTGTCCGGCTTGGAGACGTAGGCTACAAATTGATTGCAGCGGTCAAGCCGCGCGAACTCATTGAGCAAATTGCGGATGTAAACTTCGTTCCCCGTCAGGTGACAGCCAACTGAATGAGCGTCAACCGAAAATCTCATGTTGTATCTATGATATCCCGACTGCACGGTTTAACACGTGGCTTAGCCGCGGAGTTTCCCCTTTTCTACTATCTTAGGACACACGCAACCTCCCCTGCGTAACTGCTTCGCGTTGAAATAGAAATAAATTTCAGGCGATGACGGTTGGATGGACGCAATGGCATGTCCGTTTCGTCTGGTACTCGGGTATGACTAGGATGACTAGCCGTAACTCACAAACCGGCACAGGGCCGGCGCGGCCCCCCGCTGCGGGTCGTGCGGGCGAGTTACTCACAAGCCCATTGGTACATTTCGAGAGCGCCCGCGGCGTCCAGGGGGCGCGGGTTGAACTTGCCCGGCCATTGCGAGGCAGCCTCCTCCGCCAGACCCGGCAGCGACTCCGTATCGATCCCCACGTCCCGTAACGTCATCGGTAACCCCGCGGCTTCCGCCATCCGCGACAATCGGTCTTCGAGGCCCTCCCGGCCGAGTTCGTCGTAACGCGCGCCCGCCACCGGCCGGTTCCAGCGCACCGTTTGCCGCAGCATCAGCGAAACCGCGACGCCGTGCGGCACGCCGAACCGTGCCGTCAGCGGCGAAGCGCAGGCATGCGCCGCGCCCAGCATCGAATTCTCCACCGCCAGCCCTCCGAAGTGCGCGCCCAGCAGCATCGCCCCGCGGGCCCCCAGATCCTCGGGATCGTCGAGCATCCGTTCATACGCTCCGCTGATCAATCTCCAGGCCGATCGCGAAAAGCACTCGGAGAGAGCGGTGTGCCGCGTCGTGACCAGAGTTTCGAGCGCATGGGAGAGCGCATCATACCCGGTCGCGGCCGCCAGCGCCCGCGGCTGCGAAACGGTCAGTCTCGGGTCGAGGATCGCGGCGCGGAAAGTTGCCTTGGCATCGCCGCAAGCCATGCGAGTCTTGGAATCCGGGTCGGTCACGATGCAGTAGCTCTGCGCCTCGCTGCCCGTACCCGCTGTCGTCGGTACCGCGATCATCGGCAGCATCGGTTTCGTCGCTTTGCCGTAACCCCAATAATCGCGAATGCGGCCGCCATTGGAGAGCAGAAAATTGATGCCCTTGGCGCAATCCATGGAGCTGCCGCCGCCCACGCTGACGATCAAATCCACGTGACTCGGCGCGGCGAACTCCGCGCCCGCTTCGATCATCGAGGAAGTGGGGTTCACCGAAAATTCGTGGAACGCAACCACATCCATGCGCCGCGCCTTGAGCGTGCGGATGGCCTCTTTGGCGTAGCCGGCTTCGAGAATCCCCGGGTCGGCCACCAGCAGGCATCGGGTCCCGCCCATCTCGCGCGCAACTTCGCCCAGGCGGGTAAACTCACCGGTTCCGAACAGCACCCTGGTTCGAGGGCGGAAGTCGAAAGGCGTCATCAGCTTAAGGATACTTCAGGGCAGCCCTGCTTCAGGCGGCGAGCCTCTTCACCGCGTCCACGCACAATACCGCGGCGTGTTTCGACGCCGGCTCCAGACCGTCCACCAGATCTTCTATCGCGCCAGGCGTAAGAGCCTTTAGCTCTTCAAGCGATTTGCCTACCATCCACTCCGTCAGAGCCGAGCCCGCCGCGATGGACGCCGTGCAACCCCGCGTCTGATAGCGAACCTCCGCGATGCGTCCGTCCTCGAAGCGAGCCGAGAGCCGCAGCATGTCGCCGCAAGCGGGGTTGGTGACGTCGACGGTGATGGCCGGTGGGGCGAGTTGTCCAACATTGCGGGGATTGCGGAAGTGATCCAGAAGACGGGCCGAGTACACGTGTGCTTCAATTATCCCTGATGCCTTCGGGAGAAATCGGAGTGGTAGCCGCTGTAATCGAGCGCGACGGCTACATTCTGATCTGCCAACGCAAGCGTGGGTCAAGGCACGAGCTCAAGTGGGAGTTCCCCGGAGGCAAAATCGAATCCGGCGAAACGCCGCAGAAAGCGCTTGCGCGCGAACTGCGGGAGGAGCTCGCCATCGAGGCTCTCATCGGTGAGGAGATGGCCGACCATCACGTTCAATATCCTGGCGGCCCTCCCATTCATTTGCGGTTTTACCGGGTGACGGCGTTTTCCGCTGAACCGCAAAATCTGGACTTCGAAGAGATCCTGTGGGAGCGGCGCGAGCGGCTGGTAAGCCACGACTTCCTGGAGGGCGATCTGGCCTTTATCGCGTCTATTGCGGCTGCGGCAGGATGAACAGCGGGAACTGCGCCGAAACGCGCGCGCCGATCCCCACCGTAACCCAATCGTTCGGTCCGAACGGGATGTTGGGCCCGAGCGTGAACTGAATCTGATACGCGTCCGGTGTCCCGCTTGGCGAAACAGTCATCGGAGTCACGGTGGTTCCTTCGACCACCACCTGCGTGTTTGCCAGGCCCACGCCAGTCAGCGATTGAGTCAACCCGGTCACGGAGAGGACCAGTGTGTCGCCGATATGCGCCGGGTTCGACGAGCTGATCGGCAGGCCGCTGGTATTGACCACCGCGATAATCTGCGGCGGGGCGGCGATTATCTGCATCACGATCGGCGGAATCACCACGCTCGTGTTGGGCGAGAACAACTGCACCAGGATGGGTCCGGCCTGCAACCCGGCGGGAACCGTGGCCGCGATCCAGTTTCCGCCAAACATTTGGAACGTGGCAGGATCACCGCCGATGGTCATGGTCCAACCTGTGAGATTTTGAGGTAACCCTGAAGTCGGAATCATCGCCACGCCGCCGGGAGGAACTCCAGCAAGGCCAGTGGCTTGATTCACGATAGACGGCAGCATCGTTCCCTGGAAAGCCGCCTGCACTTGAAGCTGCCCGTATACCGCTTCCATTTGCAGACCGCTGATTACCGTGAGATCCACCGGGCCGGGCGTGGCGTTCGGGCCGACCGTGACGTTGGCATAGATGCGCCCCGGATTCAGCCACCAGATCTGATCCACGGTGATATCGCTCGACCCGAGCCCAATGGAAACTTGTCCATTCACGAAGGAGGTTCCATTGCCGATGATATCGAGCAGCGCGGTCGCGCCCGGAAACAGCAGGCCGGAGTTTATGGTGATCGAAGGCGATTGCGGAGCCGGGTAAGTGAACGACGGCGGCACCGTCGTGCCAAGATCCTGCCACGAAGTCTGCCCGTCCGCGGACAATGCTTCGATATATGTGGTATAACCCGCGCTGGCGGGCGGAGCGGCGACCGTCACGGAGCCATCGCTGTTGGTCGAAAGAACCTGGACCGGAGACCCGTCGAAGTAAATGCTCGCGCCGGAGAGATTCGATCCCGACACCTTCACCGTCGTGTTTCCGAAAGCGTCGGTTGTGCCGTTTACTCCGGTAACCCAAGGCGGAAGATCCGGCACGACGAAAAACGCGTAGGGAAGCACGTACATGTCGTCGGGAAGCGTAAACACCAGCGCTACCGGCGTGGGAGTTTGGATCTGGCCGACATTTA
>JASHRP010000197.1 GCA_030037375.1 Bryobacteraceae bacterium
AACGGCGCCGTCGCGCCGCTGCTGGAGCTGGGGTCGGGCTTTCACCACGATCTCACCGGCAGGGAGAACGTATTCTTGAACGCCGCTCTGCTTGGGTTCAACGAAAAGCAGACGAGAGCGATGCTCGACGAGATCGTCGATTTCGCCGGTGTCCGCGACTTCATCGAAGAGCCTCTGCGCACTTATTCGAGTGGAATGATGCTGCGGCTAGCGTTCTCAATCGCCGTTAACGTCGACCCGGATATCTTGATCATCGACGAGGTGCTGGCTGTCGGCGATACAGATTTTCAGGCGAAGTGCCACGAGCGCATCCATGGTTTTCGGCAGGCCGGGAAGACGTTCCTGTGCGTATCGCACAACAAGGCCATCCTGATGGAGCTTTGCGACCGGGCTTTGTGGATTGACCAGGGCGAACTGATGATGTGCGACCGTATCGAGCGCGTTTTTGAAGCGTACGAGGGGCATGCCGCCTTGCTGAGACGCGCCGACGAGTAAGAATCCGATACGCGTTAACGCGTGGGGCGTTCGCTCACTGAGGCGGGGCGTTTGCCTGCTGCCAGAGAAACGGACTGTTGCCCTCGTCGTTATTCAGCAACTCTAGCAGGAAGGTGGCGTACGAGAAATGCCAATGGCTGCGATCCTTCTGGAGTCCTGCGTTCTCTTTGTCTCGCACGGAAATGGATGCGATGTCGACCGGAAGGACGCAGACCTCGACCCGAGGGGCGGTCAACGCGAGTAGAAGTAGAAAATAGTCCTCGTTGTAATCGCCTAACGCTTCGCGACCTCGTAGCCGTTCGCGCATCAAGGGCACGGGCAGGACCATGCTGCAAATTGGAATATAGTTGTCGCCCGTAAGAACACGAAAGACGTCCGCGGCGGAGTAACGATGGCTTCGCTCGCTGTACGGTATCGCCGGAGCCGGCGCGTGACTTGCGGGAGGCGGCCAGGTCTCTCGCATCGCCATCGACGAGGCGGCGATGACCATTGGTCTATCAGCGATCAGACAGCGGGATATCAAGAGATCCGTGCGGCTAAACCGGCCGGGGCGGATCTCGTGAAACCAGCAATCCAGATAGGCAGCACGGTAGGCTTCGCGAAGTCGCGATAAAATCGCATCCGCAGTCGCGGCGGGCTGATCGGTGATCAGCCGCACGTGAACATCGGCAAGGCCGCAGGCATACTCCGGGCACGAACTTAGGGACAACACGCATCGCTCCAGCAATTCGGGGCGCCCGAATTGGGTTCGGCAACAAATCGTGAGGGAAGGCTCCGGCGAGTCCTCGCCGCTTGGAGCGCCTTATCGTATAAATCGAGTAGTCTTCCTGGGGAGCTTTCGTCCACGGCTCCGCCACGTAGTTATAATCCACAAGCTCGCTGAAGTTCAGCTCTCCATCGGGGGTGGGGAAATAGTGGTTCAGAAACGAGGATCTACAGTAGGCCAGAAATTCCGTGTCAGCCTCGAGCGAAACTTTCCCTTTGCCATCCTCATTCGCGGCGCGCACCACCATCAATCGGGGGCTTGCCGCCATGACCGACCCATTCTGGAGGCACTCGAGCGATAACGATGGTCCCATCGCTGACGTTTTTGCCGGGGCCCGTCGTGTAAAACCTGCAATCCGGGAACCCCGGGAGAGATCGGCGTTATCTCCAGCTCCGGCAGTTGATCCATCCACGGGACGCCGCTGTCCGATCGAATGCGCCCGCCGCGGTCCGGCGAATTGGAGCAAAGCACGTACAGAGGCAGTTTCATTTTGGGCAATCAGAGCGGACGCAGATGATGATAGAGGTTTAGCCGAAGAATCTCGATGTTTCTCCCATAATAGGGATTCTCCGCGTGTACCCGGCTCACGCGGCCGCGGAGCCCGAGATAGCTGGTCTCGATCTGCTTCGGGAAGGCCGAGGGTAGCTCCGATTGGCGGAGCCAACTCCATGCAGCGCGCTCGCCGCGCTCCCCAAAGAATTTGTAGGCGATTACCAACGAATTACGGACGCTGAAAAGTCTTCGTAATGGAACCGGTTCTGGTTGTACGAAAGAGCTCCGGTAAAATGGGCGCACACGGCGCCCGGCTCATACACGACGGGCATATCCGCCAGCTCAAATCGACATCTTCGTTGTACAGGAAATAAATTGGATCGAATCCACCCAAGCGGCGGAAGGCCTCGGCCGAGATGAGGAGAAATGCGCCCGATGCCCACGGCGCCATGCCACTGGACGGATCGAACTCCTTGGGGTGTTCGGAGCGCCATTGGCGCGCCTCTACTATGGCCGCGGAACGGATGCGAAATGTGTCCCTCGGCCTGTCCATGCAATCGGACATTGGCGTCGAATCGGGGTTCACCAAATAAAAACGGGCTTCGGGCGAGACTTTCTCAAAGAGATAGTTGACGGACTCGCCAAAGCCGATATGGCGATTTTCACGCTCGGCTGACCAATCTGTTACTCCCGTTAGATTCCCGCTCGAAAAGGCAAGCGCTGACGGCGTGAGAAGACGTTGCGAGTTGCGGTAATGAAGAGCGTGCAAATGAAATCGGATTGAGGAGCGTTCCGCTGCCAAAGCCGGTATGAGACGGGTCTCGATGGAGCGCACATTGCACGATCCATAAACCACAAACACGGGGACATGCTTCGTTTCAACGGAACTCCGCCACGGACTTGGGGCCGAGCGCAGTAGCGAGCGTCGTCCCGCAAGAGTGAGGCTCTCGGCGACGACCTGGGCCCGCAGCGTTCCGCTAAAGCGATTCCCGCGCACGGGGAGCGGGAACCCAGGATGAGGATCGTACCCTCCACGC
>JASHRP010000198.1 GCA_030037375.1 Bryobacteraceae bacterium
CCCCGGCGGAGCTTGCTATGTCTGGCCGCTACTATCGAGACCGTAGATCTCCTACGCCCGCTTCAACGAACAAAATTCGGCGTAATCGCGAATATAGTCTTCCGGCCTGTAAACGTCGGAGGCGAGCACCAACAGCACCGCGTCTGGTGAATATCCGTACTGGGTGGCCCAGACCATCGGCGAAAGATGAACTCCGATGCACGGAGAGTTTAGCACCACCTCTTCTCGGTCCCGTCCGTCGTCGGCGATCACCCTGCATTCGCCGTGCACGCAAACCAGGAACTGGTGACATTCGCGATGGGCGTGTTCGCCGCGGACTTCCCGTGAGGGAACATCGAAGACCAAAAAGTATCGCTTGATGTCGAACGGAAAGCTTTCAGAAGCTGAGAGGTATCCGCGCAGATCCTGAACCAGCGGCAAGCGGTGAATCGCGACGCCCCGCACGCGCGAGGGATGGATCCCAAGTTGATGAGGAACTTGCGAAGGCCGCGCGGGCTGGCCGGCCGCCGCTCCCACATAGCCGGTGATGCGCGCCGGATTGCCGACAACGATCGCCCACGGCGGCACATCGCGCGTCACCACCGCGCCCGCGCCGACCAAAGCATTCGCGCCGATGGTAATCCCCGGCATGATCGTCGAATTCGCGCCGATGGAGGCTCCCGCTTTGACCGTGGTCACGCACGGGGGCTTGTGGCGGACCCCGCTGCGGGGGTGCTTGTCATTGGTAAATGTGGCGTTCGGGCCGACGAATACATCGTCTTCCAGGCGGATTCCATCCCAAAGCTGGACGCCGCACTTTATGGTGACACGGTCGCCAATAATGACGTCATTTTCGATAAAAGTGTGGTCGCAAATATTGCAATCGGCGCCGATTTGCGCGTTGGGAAGAACGTGGGCGAATGCCCAGATGCGCGTTCCCTTCCCTACTGACTGCGTCTCGACTACAGCAAGAGGATGCTGGAAGTGTTCCATGAGAGCGGCAATCTTCAGTTTACGTTACACTCTTTCAAGTTGAGCTACCCTGAGGCAAGTTGAGCTCCTCCGAGTCAAGTTGAGCGCGTGGAGGATCAAACTGAAAACACGCGTTCGGTGTTGCAAGTTGCGGCCGTGCCAGAAATTTTGTCGATCGTTGTCCCGCTTTATAGGAATGCGTCCAATCTGCCGCTCTTATTCGAAGAGCTAAAGCGCATAGCAGGACTTACTCCCATAGACGTGGAGTTGGTATTCGTGGATGACGGCAGCCCCGACGAATGCGCTTCCATCGTGGAGCGTCGGCTCCCGGAGCTCGGACTCCGCGCTCAATTGGTCCGCTTGAGCCGCAATTTCGGCTCCTTTGCCGCGATCTCGGCGGGATTGGCGCACGCGACGGGAGACTATTTCGCCGCGCTGGCTGCCGATCTGCAGGAACCTCCCGAACTGGTGCTCGAATTCCTGGCTGAAATGCGGTCCAGGCGCGCGGATATCGTTTTCGGCCAACGCTCCGGGCGTGACGATCCGGCGCTGACGAGTTTGTCCTCGAAGATTTACTGGGGTTTGTACCGGCGACTGGTGAATCGCGAGATTCCGCCGGGCGGGGTCGACATATTCGGGTGCACGCGCCAAGTCCGGGACCAAATCTGCGCGATGAAGGAAGTCGAAACAAGTCTGGTCGCACTGCTGTTCTGGGTAGGATTCCGGCGCGTTTTTGTGCCTTATCGGCGTCGCCGCAGAGAGGCGGGGAAAAGCGCCTGGACTTTAAGGAAGAAGCTGCGCTATATGGCGAACAGCATCTTCGGATTCACCGATCTTCCCATCAAAGCATTGCTCGGAGCCGGTGCGCTGGGCATGGCGCTTGCTCTTACTGGCGCGGCGGTGGTCTTGTTTGCGAAGCTAAGCGGCCGGATTCCGGTTCCAGGCTACGCGGCGACCGTGCTTACGATTCTTTTCTTTGGCGGGTTGACGTCGGCCGGCCTCGGAATCGTGGGCGAGTACCTGTGGCTGTGCCTGCAGAATGCGCGACAGCGGCCTCTGTACGTTGTCGCATCGAAGATGGTCAACCGTGAATCAGTTTCACTGCCAGTCCCAGAACCGCAGCGGAGGCGATCAACCACGCGGAATCCAGGCGCGTGAACGCCAGGATGAGAAAGCTTCCAGCCATGATAACGATCGACAACGGTCCGGTCAGGGCGTCCCGCGCCAAAGGGATCGATGAGGCGAGAAGCATGCCCGCGCTGCCGATCAGCAGTCCCCGAATCGCGTCGCGAATCCGCCGGTTGTTCGCATAGCGGCCGAGCCAGCGAAGAATCGGCAGACATAAGAACGCCGGCGTGAGCAGAGCCAGGAACGCTGAGATTGCGCCAGGCGCTCCCGCAACGGTGTATCCGATACAAACCATGTACAGACCGAACGGACCGGGACCCGCGCGCCCCGCGACCACCGCGGTGTTCAATTGATGATCGGTCAGAACGTGGCGGCTGACCACGAAATCGTCGCGGATAATCGGCAGCGAGGTTAAGCCGGTGAAGGACATGAGCAGCGCCTTCAGCAGCAGCAGGTAGAGAACCAGGAGATTCACTTGCCGTCGTCCTTGGAGAATTGGCCCCAAATCAGCCCGGCGAGCGTGGAGACGGCGATGATGGCGACCGGGCTGTAGTTGAATTTCCAGGACGCGAGAAACGCGCCCCCTCCGATCAGCAGCGTGCGCAGGATTCGAACGAATCCCTTGCTGAATGGGCGGACAATCACTAGCACGGTGGCGCCCATCATCCCCGACACTGCGGCCACGGTCGCGCCGAGAGCGCTCATCACGAAAGGATGTTGCGCGCCGGACTCAAATCCTTGAAGCAACAGCAGGGCCAGGATCGCCGAAGGCGCGGTTAGCGCCAGGGAAGCAGCGATGGCTCCCGCCGCACCCAGGATCATCCAGCCGGCGGCAGCGCAGAACGCAATGATGCTGGTGCCGGGGGTTACGCGCGCGACAGCGAAGGCAAGCTCATAATCGGCTGCCGAAAGCCATCCCTTGCGGTCGACCAACTCCCGGCCGAGCACGGTCATGGTGAGTAGGCCTCCGCCGAAGGTGGTGTTGCCGATTCGAAAGAAAGCTCCGGTGAGGCTCTTCAGAGAAGGGCGGGACATGTATAAGACGATTCTAGAGCCTTGTGCTCTAGAGCCTACCGTGCGCGGGTCACGTCGGTTGCAGTAAAGTCGTTGCCTTTGAAAAGCAAGGGTTCATCCATGAATCGCGCGAGCGCACATGAAATGCATCTCCGAAGCTCAGGCCCGCGGGATGACGTCCTTTGCCATAGCGGCGAAAAGCAGACCCTGCAATCGTTAATTGGTCCTCATCGAAGGGAACGATCTCCACGTTTGCGCGGCGCAGAAAAAGATCCAAGTCGCCTTCGCCATCGCTCCCGAAACGCGCTTAACGCTCCGCAACGGCAATACGAATCGCATCCGTAAGAGACTCTCCGGTAACTCTGGCGATCCTTCTGACCAAACGCTCCGTCTCGTCATTTTTGATGCTCAGCGCCACAGGCCTACCCTTATAGATCTCTGTCATCAGTTATAGAACAGCACGGCTACAATGATCCGTCCCAGAAGGCAACTCGTTCCATTTCTTACTTTTCGGCGCGCTGCTTCGGTTCAACCAGAACGCCATCACGGATTGCGTCGGTCGGGTTCAGCACAACCACATCGCCCGCCGAAAGACCCGAAGTGACCTCCACCTCGGGACCGTAATCGCGGCCCAGGGTGAGCTTGTGCAAATGAACCTTGTGATCCGCCTCGACGACGGCGGCATGCGGGCCCTCCGTCCGGAACAGCAGGGCCTCCGCCGGAAGGCGAAGGACGTTGACGGTATGAGGCAGCCGGAAACGCACTTTCGCGTACATCCCCGGGAGCAGCTCCCCGCTTGAGTTGTCCACGATCAGCACGGTCAGCATGGTTCGGGTCTGCGGATCGACCGACGCCGTCGTACTCTTGACGCGCGCCTGAAAGACGCGGCCGGGGAATTCGTCAAAGACTAAATCGGCGGGTTGGTCCAGGCGGATGACCGGCGCGTAGCTCTGCGGAACGTCGACGAAGACGCGCAGGGTCTGAATTTGCGACACGCGCAGAATCTCCGGATTGGAGGTTGCGCTGCCGGAGCTGATCAGCGTGCCCACATCGGACGACTTGGTGTTGCGGTAGGTGATGACGCCATCGTAGGGAGCTTCGATTCGCGCGTACTTTTTCTGCTCCAGGAGGCGGTTGAGGTTGGCGTCGTTGGAGGCAATGGTGGACTGCTGCGCGAGCACCGCTTGCTCCGCGGCATGTACGTTAGCCTGGCCCGATTCCATCGCTGCCTGCGCGGTGTCGCTATCCTGTTTGGACATGACGCCCTGATCGGCCAGCGTGTGATACCGCTGGGAGGTCACTGTGGAAAGTTTGAGCGTGCTTTGCGACGCCTGCAAATTCGCCTGCAGTTGCGCGAGCGCGGCCTGCGACTGCGCGAGCGTTGCCCGCGCCTGCTGGATCTGCTGGTCGAGATCCGGCGTATCGAGCTCCATCAGGAGCTGGCCCTTCTTCACGCGATCGCCCATTTCCACCGCGCGCTGGCGAATGTAGCCGTCGACGCGCGCGTAGATCGGTGTCTCGGTCAAAGCCTCCGTCTGCCCGGGAATCTCGACCGTGGCCTCGGAAGAAGCCGTTCGCACGCGGGCGACCTCGACTACCGGCACGCCGCCGCCGGCCGGTTCAGCGGTGCTGGCGGCAAGCGCTTGCTGCTCGGTCTTACGCTGCGAAAGCTCGAATGCAATGGCCGCCGCAAGGCTGAGTCCCGCCAGCAGCAAGAGCACGATCAAGCCGACATGCGACTTCTTGCGAGCCGGCGCCTGAGACGCCACGGTTGTGAATTCTGGTTCGGTGCGATGGGCCGCCATCAGGCTGTTTCCGTTTCCAATCTGTCGAAAGTCTTGGGAGGCGCTTTGCGCAGCAGGCTATAGATCACGGGAACCACGAACAGCGTGGCGATCGTTGCCACGATCAATCCGCCGATGACAGCTCGGCCGAGCGGCGCGTTCTGTTCGCCGCCCTCGCCTAAGCCTAACGCCATCGGGATCATGCCGGCAAGCATCGCCATGGCGGTCATCACCACGGGTCGAAGCCGCGTGCGGCCGGCCTGATAGGCCGCGGTCAGCACGTCCGTACCGTCGCGGCGGAGGTCGTTCGCGAAGGTCACCAGAAGGATGCTGTTCGCCGTTCCGACGCCGATACTCATGATCGCGCCCATTAGCGCGGGAACGCTGATGGTGGTGTGGGTGAAGAAAAGAATCAGCAAGATGCCGCTCAACGCGCCAGGAATCGCCATCAGAATGATGAACGGGTCTGTCCAGGATTGGAAGTTGATGACCATGATGAAGTACACCAGCACGATGGCGAAGACCAAGCCGTACGCCATCCCGACAAAGGAGGCTCGCATGGTCTCTACCTGGCCGCGCGTGTCAATATAGCTGCCGGGCGGAAGCTTGCGGGAATATTCCGCAATCACTTTGTCGACGTCGCCGGCGACGCCGCCCAGGTCGCGGTCCTGAATGTTGGCGAACACGTCATAAACGGGTTGGACGTTGTAGTGAGTCACGATCGCGGAGGTGAGGCCGCGCTTCACCGTGGCCACATTTCCCAGTAACTGCGTAGTCTGGTTCGAACCCTCCCGCGTGGTAATCGGCGTGTTCATGATGGCGTCGGCGGAATCGACGTTGTACGTCGGCGTCTGCACGGCAACGTTGTAATCGACTCCCGTTGCCGGGTTCACCCAATAATTCGCCCCGACCTGGAAGCTGGAGCTGAGCGCGATGAGCATGCCACTGGCAACGTCCTTCTGCGTAAAGCCGAGCTGGCTCGCCCGGTCCCGGTCGACGTTCACCTGCATCATGGGGATGTCTTTGACCTGATTCACGTGGACATCGGTCGCGCCGGGAATCGCGCTAATGCGGCGGGAGATCTGATTGGCGATATCGAAATTTTGGTTCTCATTCCGCAGCGGACCGGCTATTTGCACATCTATCGGCGCAGGCAGTCCGAAATTCAAGATCTGGCCGACAATGTCGGCGGGCTGGAAGAAAAAGGTGAGATCCGGATAGAGTTGCGGCAGGCGCCGCCGCATCTCCCGAACATACTCCCACGTAGACCGGTGTTCGCCGGGCTTGAGCGAGACCAGAACCTCGCCGTCAAAAGAGCCCAGTGTGACGATGTCACCATAGGCGAGATTGTTGCCGCTGGTTGGCAAGCCGATGTCGTCGATGATGTCGTTGAGTTCTCTCGCCGGAATGATCTCGCGGATGGTTTGTTCCACTTCGGCGAATTTTTGCTCGGTCTCTTCGATGCGAGAGCCGGACGCGGCGCGAACGTGCAACCGGATCTGGCCGGCATCGACTTGTGGAAAGAAGTCCGTGCCGATGTAGGGATAGAGGGCCACGCACGCGGCGGACAGAACGAAGAAACAAGCCACCACCAAACCGCGCCGCTCTAGCGCCGCCGCGAGAAAGCCGGAGTACCACTCGCGCAGCTTCTCAAATCCGTGGTTAAAAGCGCGGTGGACGCGCCATAGGATGCTGGGATGCTCCACCTCGGCGTCTTCGCCTTCGCCGTGGCTGTAAAGATGCAGCTCGGCCGGGAGGAGGAACCGGATCATCGTGGGAATCAGGGTTCGCGAAAGCAGATACGATGCGCCCATCGCGAGCGCGACAGCCATGGCTAAGGGCGTGAACAAATACTTCGCGGTTCCGCTCAAGAACGCGACCGGCACGAACACGATGCAGATACACAGCGTGGAAACGAACGCCGGCACCGCGATCTGCTGCGCGCCATCCAGAATGGCCTTGACGATGCCCTTGCCAAGGCCGATATTGCGATGGATGTTTTCGATTTCGACCGTGGCGTCGTCAACCAGAATGCCAACCGCCAGAGCCATGCCGCCAAGCGTCATGATGTTGACGGTTTCGCCGAGCACGCTGAGCATCAGGAGCGAAGCCAGCACCGACAAGGGAATCGAGACGGCGATGATCAAGGTGCTGCGCCAACTGCCCAGAAACAGCAGAATCATCAGGGCGGTGAGGCAGGCGGCGATGACGGCCTCGC
>JASHRP010000199.1 GCA_030037375.1 Bryobacteraceae bacterium
ACCTTTTTGATGCGGGCCGTATTGTCCGGCTCATTGGCGACACGCTTGGCCAAATCCTCAGACTCGATCTGCATGAAGTCGCTGTTCATCAGGAACAGGCGCTGCAGCGGAACGGTGGTCGTGAAGCGTTTCTCGGCGCTGATGTTCGGCGTGGGGAAATCGAACGTCTGCAGATACTGATCCAGCCGGACGCGGCTTACCTTCCCGTAAACCGTGCGGCGCAGGAAGGTCGGCGTCAGATCCTCGGATGGCCCGCCCAGCGACAGATCCAGGTTGCCCGAGACCTGCAGAACGGAGTCGCGCAGTTCCTCGGCGGTGAGACGCTTGCGATTCGCGCGCCAGTAGTAGCGGTCGCCGGAGTCCTTGGCGTAATTCGTCTCGTCGTTCTGGGTGCTGAGCTGGTAGACCTGCGTCAACATGATCTCGCGCTGCAACTTCTTGATCGACATCCCGTTTTTCACGAAGTCCGCCGCGAGATACTCGATCAGCGCCGTATTGGTGGGCCGCTCACCGGCTTGGCCGAAGTTGCTCGGCGTATCCACGATCCCGCTGCCGAAGTGCTCTTTCCAGATCCGGTTCACGATGACCCGCATCGCGATCGGCTGCTTCACGATATCCTCAGCCAGTTCCATGCGGCCGCTCCCCTTGGTAAAGGGTTTCGGATCGCCGTCCGAGAGAATCGAAAGAAAGTGCCGCGGCACGGCTGGCCCGAGGTGCATCGGGTCGCCGCGAACGGCCAGTTGGAGATCGACGGGCTTCTCCGCGTCTTTGACGCCGTGGATGAACGGATACTTCTCCGCGTCCAGCTTCTTCTTCAGGGCGTCGATGTCGTCCTGTAACACCTTCAGGCGAGCTTGCGCCTCCGTACCCACGCGGCTATTCAAAGCCCAGCCCCGGAAACTCAGCACGCCACCGCCTTGATTGCGTCCGCCGCCCATGGCCATCATCGCGTTCGGGTCTTCGCTGTCCTTGACCTCGCGAACGAAGATCTCGGTATAGAAGTTGTTCTGCTCTTCCGGCAGGCTCAGCAAGCGCAGCCAGGAGCCGGGATTGAAATCGCGGTTCGATTCGAAATTGCTAGGCTTGTCGGTGCGCTTCTTCGCCTTGGTGCCCTCGATGTCCTTGTCTTTGATGACGTTGTTTTGGGCGTCGATGTCCGCCTTGGCCAGCATCGAATCCATCACTTCCTGTTGGAACTGATCCGCCAGTTTCTTGGCGTCCTGCGCGTTGGCGTTGGTCTTCTTCATCATGGCCTGCCAAGCATCTTTGTTGTGATACTTGTTGGTCGGCTTCTCCATGTACTTGATCCAGCGATCGAGCACCTCGTAGTCGAGCTTTCTCTGCTCCACCACCTGCGCCTTGTCCCGCTTCTGGTTGACGACTTCGAAGACGCCCTGCAGGTAATTGGAGGTTTCGAGCGCATAAGTCCGCTGCAGCTCATTCGCGAGATTGGTGTTCTCGTCCTGGAGCAATTTGTTCTTGCCGTCGAGCTCGTCCTCGAGCTTGGTGTACGCATCCACCACGCTCTTGGGCGCCGTCGGATACTCTTCATACACCGTGTTGTAGAACACGCCCGCCAGCGAATAATAGTCGCTCTGCGGAATGGGATCGTACTTGTGGTTGTGGCAGCGCGCGCAAGCGACGGTTAGCCCAAGGAAGCCGCGCGTCACCACGTCCACGCGATCATGCCGCTCATCAGCGCGAGTCACTTCGTAGGAGCCGTTATCGTAATACCACGGTCCCAGGCCCAGGAAACCTGTCGCCGGCAGCATCTTGTACCGCACCTTCTCGTCCATCAGATCGCCGGCGATCTGCGCCTTGACGAACGTGTCATACGGAAGATCGTCGTTGAACGCGTCGATCACCCAGTCGCGATACGCGTATGCATTGGAATAGGAACGAACGCCGCGCGTGCCCGGCTCAAGGCTGCGATAGTCATCTTCACCGTAGCGCGCGACATCCAACCACACCCGACCCCAACGCTCGCCGTAGTGGGGCGAGGCGAGCAGCCGGTCGACCACCTTGGCAAACGCGTCCGGCGAAGTATCTTTTTCAAATGCGTCGATCTCTTCCTGCGTGGGCTCCAGCCCGATCAGGTCGACTGTCGCGCGACGGATCAGATCGTGCTTGGTCGCGGGCGCGGCAGGCTTCAATCCCTGCTCCTCGTATTCGGCGTAAACGAATTTGTCGATTGGATCTTTATTCCAGCGCGGATCCTTCACCACCGGCTGAGCCGGCTCCTTTAGCGCCTGAAGCGACCAGAGCTTACGCTTCTGGGGGTCGATGGTGTAAGGCGGTATCGTGACGTTCGGATCGATCATCGCCGAGAACGCTCCAGGAGGGCCCGGAACCGGAATCGGGGCAGCGGTGGTCACGGCAGGAGCATCTTCCTTCGGCCAATTCGCGCCGGCTTTGATCCACGCCGCGATGTCCTCGATCTCAGAGTCCTTCAGCTTGCCGCCCAGCGGCATCTTGAGGTCGTCTTCGGTCTGACGAATTGCCGTAATCAGAAGGCTCTTGTCCGGATCGCCCGGAACGACCGCAGCGCCGTGAGCCCCGCCCTTGAGGAGCGCTTCACGGCTGTCGACACGCAGATCGCCGGACTGCGCGCTTGTATGGCAGGCGTAACAGTTCGTCGCGAGAACCGGTCGAACCTTGGTTTCGAAAAATTCCTTGGAGGCAGCGGGGTCATCGGCGCGCAGCGCGATAACCTTCACCACTGCGGTCAGCGTGAGCAGACCACCTACTAAGCCCAGAGAGCGTCGCATTTAGAGTTCCTATACCCAGACTGAAATCTGAAAACACGTCGCTTATCGGCGTGGCGACAAGCGAAATCCCAGACACACGGGGCATTTCTAGTCCGAGACGGGGGGAGGCGCGACGAAGGAGCCTGCCGGCAAACGGTGCCGGATTAACTACGGGGCGTGGAGCCGTACTTGCAAAGG
>JASHRP010000200.1 GCA_030037375.1 Bryobacteraceae bacterium
CGTGACCCGTGAACAGGTTCTGGACGGTCGCCTTCGAGGGCCGCCGATGTTGCGCCACCTAAAGTCTCAATTTTCTGTTGGCTGTTGGTTTAACCGGTCGATCACCACCACGTCGACGGGGGCCTTGATCTTTTCGAGCTTCAATCCGAGCTGCTTCTCGAGAGCCTGAAACAGATCGGGGGCGGGATCGCCGATCGAGTCAATGGGCGCGTCGCCCGCCGCGACTGTGCGGCCGGAGTGACTTGGGTCGGCATACTCGAATTTGAAATCGTACTTTCCCGTCAAGCCGGTTTTGTCTTCAAGCTGCAAGACGTTTACGCCCAACTGGCCGGCAAGCAAGATAAGCAGGTCCTGCGCCGACGCCGTCCTCGCGGCGAAGTGGATGACGCCAAGGCTGCCACCTCCCCCTAGCTTGGGATAACCGGGCTGATATATTGGGAACCCCTGGTCATCCAAGGGCTGGCGCGTACCCGGCGGTAGCGCGCGTTGCGGTCCGTCGGCGGGAGCGGCGGGAGTGAGCTTGGGACCGCCTTTAGCGACCGTGAGAATGTAGCCGTCGAAGTCGCGCTCTTGCCTATGGTACTCCAGGCCAAATCGCTCGATCAGCAGACTCTTGAGCATCTCTTCGGCATCTTTCCTGGTCGCGCCGGACGGGACCGTGGCCTCAACGTCGTACCGTGGAGAACTATTTTTGTCTAGCCATTCTTGAATCGAATCCGCCGCCGAGATTTGGTAGGGCTGCACGGCGAATGCGCTCAGGAGAAGAGCTTCCATCGAGACGTGTCGGAAAGTCATCCGACCGGGGTCCGAGGAACCGGGTCCGCCGAAGCCTGGCGGAAGGGCTTTCAGTTGTTCGAGGCATGCCGCAGGCCCCAGTGAGCATTGACGCTCCCGCCCGGCCCCGACCGGCGTGGCCGAGGTTACTCTGACGGAGGCGACATCGAATTCGAGCTTCTTATCTTGCGCGCCTGCGCAGAGCCCAACCGCAAGCAGCATCGAGTACATGCGACGATTCACACCGCACCCCCACTCGTCACTTGTCCGCTTGATGAGAGTTTACTCCGAAATCGCGGTCGGCTAGACTGTCCACCGCTCCCCTCGCCTTACAGATCGACTCTACCCGTGCTCGCCCCGAGTTTGTCGATCTCCACGCCGCCCAGGTGCGCCATCGCCAGCAGCAAGTTCGCGGTCGGCGTATCCTTCGCGACGATGTGCCGGTTGCCTTTGAGGCGGCCTTGCGCGCCGCCGACGATCACAGCGGGTGGATTGTTCCGGTCGTGTGCGTTCCCGTTGCTCATGCCGCTACCCCAGTACAGAATCGCGTGATCGAGCAGCGTTCCGTCGCCGTCCTTGGTCGCCTTCAGCTTATCCAGGAACTCGCCGAACTTCACGATGTGATACGTGGCGATCTTGGCGTACTTGGCCATCTTCTCCGGATCGTTCCCATGGTGGGAGATCGAGTGGTGCTGTTCGGGGACACCGATGTGCGCGTAGCCCCGGTCAGTCGCTTCATGACTGAGCATGAAGGTGAACACGCGGCTGATGTCGCCTTGATATGCCAGGTGCATCAGATTGTAGGTCACGTTCAGGTGATCGTCGAACGCATCCGGCAAGCCGATGGGCGCTTCGGGATTGCCCGTGATTGTATTCAGGCGGGTCTCCATCCGGTTCAACTGCTGTTCCACTTCGCGGATGTTGGTGAGGTACTCGTCCAGAATGCTTCGATCGGCCGCCCCAAGGGAGCGCTCGAGTTTCGCAGTCTCCTCGGTGACCGAATCCAGCAGGCTCTGCTTCTGCTTCAGGCGAGCCATGCGCCGCTCGGCTGAATCCGTCTCACCGAACATTCGCTCGAAGGTGACGCGCGGATTGATGCCCACAGGCAGTGGGCTCGAATCGTCGCGCCAGGAGAGCGTGTTGAAGAACGTGCAGGCGAAGCCGTCGCATGCTCCGACGGCCGTGCCCATGTCCTCCGTGCCGACTTCGATCGACCGCAGCGGCGTATCGCCGGCCACGCGATCCGCGATGAACTGGTCGACGGTTTTCTTGGAATGGAGCTGGCCTAAAGCATCGCCCTTCTGATCCCGGTTCACGACCGGGCCGACGCCATTCAAGAACGACGAGCTTGCGCCGAGGTGAATGGACTCGCCCCACGGCGCTTTCATCTTGCTGACGGTGACAAGCTGGTTGCGGAATGGCTCGAGCGGCTGCATCACCGGCTTGAACGCGAAGTCGCTCCCCGCGGCATCGGGATGCCAAGTGTCGGGATACACGCCATTGGGCAGGTAAACCGCGCCGAAGCGGAACGGCGAGACGGGCGCGGCGGAAAGCGCCGGCGCCATGGCGTCCAGAAAAGGCAACGCGACCGTAGCGCCCAGGGTTCCACGCAGGAGCGTGCGGCGCGAGAGATGTTTCTTCGTGATAAACATGCTTACTCCTTTTTGTTTGGCCGTGTGACTTCCGCAATACCTGACGGCCCGCTGGCGGTTTCCGTCGTTTCCAATTTCGTGCGCATCTGAAATGGCGCGCTTTCCACAATTCCCATAACAATGGAGGAGAGCCGGTAATCGCTCTGCGACGCCTTCTTTACGATACGCCGAACCACCGGCATATCGCTCGGCTCCAATCCCCGGCCCAGCGCATAGGTCAGCATGCGCTCCGTCACAACGGTTACGAAGGCGTCGGGCCGGCCCACAATAGCTTCGCGCAGCGCTACCGGACCGTTGACCTTGGTCCCGTCCGCGAGTGTACCCGC
>JASHRP010000201.1 GCA_030037375.1 Bryobacteraceae bacterium
GGTCGTGAACACGGTCAGTCCGCGTGGCAGCAGCCCGGCCGTCCAAAACGCTGCGTTAGGAAGTAGAGTGCCGATGGCCCAAGCCGCCAGGCCCGCGTAGACCGCCGTCTTCGGTCCGGCTCCATACCTCGGCCGGATGGCAGCATACAGCCAGATGGCGAGGATTCCATAGACCAGGCCGATCAGGTTGAACAGCACCCACTGATTGAGCGAGAACTGAGTTCCGCCAAGTTTCTGCATAGCGGATGCCCAACGGTCAGCGAGCAAGACACCGTCCACAAGGTAGCCCAGAACGTCGCCCACGACGCCTGCCACGATACCGCACAGAATCAGACGGCCAACGTTGATTTTTCCCATGATGGCTCCTTTGTGCGAACTGGATAATCATATGCCCGACTCACTCTGTCTGCAAGGGGACGGCGGAGAAGAGCAGGTCGCCGAGATGATCGACAAGGTCGTCAAAAATGGCCTGGACTGGGCGGGCTTTGATGACCAAGTCAGCGGGCCGTGCCCTAGCCGCCGGACTGGCCCTGGTCGCCTAACACCAGCTCTTCGCATTCGTGGAAGGCGCTCGGGCCCGCCCAACTTCGATTCGGGCCTTCTCGGCGCTCTCTCAGGAATGCTGAAACGACGCGCCAGGTGAAGTCGGTCGTTCAACGGTCCAAAGCCGAGGCCCAACCGAAAGTGCGGCGAGCGAATAAGAAAGCCGAAGTCATCGACCTGATGCGCCGCGCTGGGGGTGCGACGCTGGCCGAAATCATGGAGGCCACCGGATGGCAGCGGCCAGGGCAGAATGCCGGCGACCACCGGTTCCTATGATCCGGAGTCGAACCTCACCTACTGGGGCACGGGGAACGCCGGTCCGGACTTCGATGGCGATGCCCGGATGGGCGACAATCTGTACTGCAACTCCGTCCTGGCCCTGGATGCCGATACAGGCAAGCTGAAGTGGCACTATCAGTTCTCTCCGCACGACGAGCGCGATTGGGACGCCGCGCAGATTCCGCTGTTGGCCGATATCGAGTGGCAGGGCCAGCCGCGCAAGGTGATGATGTGGGCCAATCACAACGGCGTATTTTATGTGCTGGATCGAACCACCGGGAAATTTCTGCTGGGTAAGGCGTTCACCACCATCAATTGGCTGGGCGGCTTTGATGAAAACGGCCGGCCCAAGTGGGCGGACGGCAAGCTGCCTCAACCGGGCGGCGAACAGGTGCTGCTGTATCCCGGCGTGGAGGGCGGCACAAGCTGGTATTCGCCTTCGTTCAGTCCCCGCACCGGACTGTTCTATGTCTCGGCATGGGACAACTATCATCAGAACGTTCGCAAGGCGGAGAAGCCTCAGGCGTTCGTCGAGGGCGGCGTGTTCGGCGGCGGTGGCGGAGGCGGATCAAATATCGGATGGAACGGCGGAAACGTGACTGAGCGCAAGGAAGAGGACGGTTTTGGCGTGGTGCGCGCCATTGATCCGCACACCGGCGAGAAGAAGTGGGAATACAAAATGACCGACATCACCATGGCGGGCGTTCTTACCACGGCGTCGGACGTACTGTTCAGCGGCGCGCATAACGCGAACTTCTTCGCTCTGGACGCCCGTACCGGAACCGAACTGTGGAAAACGAAACTGGCCGGAGCGGTGTACTCGGGTGCGATGACCTTTTCTGTGGGCGGCAGGCAGTTCGTGGAAGTGGCCGGCGGCAACACGATGTACGTGTTCGCGCTGAGGCAGTAACAGCGCGACTTCGTCCTATACTTGCTCGATTGGCTCGGCCTGTGTCCCCCCCGCGCGGACGTGGTTTTGAATCGGACCGATGTGTGCCATTGAACAAAGCCTCCGGCGGCCCGATCCGGAGCGTGATTGGGCGGTCGGTTCCAGCGATAGTCCAGTTGTGATGTGGTCACAGCAAAAGGATTTTCGCGATGACCCCACTTCGTCAGCGGATGCTGGAAGACCTCCAGATTCGCCAGTATTCGCCCACCACCATTCGGCTCTATCTGTCCTCGGTTGCTGAGTTCGCCAAGCACTTCCGTAAATCGCCCGAGCAGCTCGGTCCCGAACACATTCGCCAGTACCAGTTATTCCTGATCAAGGAAAAACAGGCCTGTCAGTCCACCTGCGTTCAGCTGGTCTGTGCACTGCGCTTTCTCTACACCCACACACTCAACCGCAAGATCGAGATTGAGCGCATCCCATTTCCGCGACGCCAACGGACGCTTCCGCTCATTCTCAGCCGCGAGGAAGTGAAGGCGCTGCTAGAAGCCCCGCGCAAGCTTCGCGATCGTGTTGTGTTGACGGCTCTCTACGGCAGCGGGCTCCGCGTCTCGGAGGCGACCCAGCTCAAGCCGCGCGACATCGACGCCCGCCGGAACGTGCTCTGGGTGCGGCAGGGCAAGGGACGCAAAGACCGGCAAACTCTGCTGCCGCCCAAGCTGCTGGAACTCCTCCGCGCTTACTGGCGCATCGAGCGCCCAGGCGACTGGATCTTTCCTTCACGTAGTAATCAAGCTCGACCGATCGCGCCCAAGGTGATCTTTCTGGCCTGCCGCAGCGCGGCGCAGCGTGCCGGCATCTCGAAACCCG
>JASHRP010000202.1 GCA_030037375.1 Bryobacteraceae bacterium
CCGTGCCTTCATCGCGCGACGGCCGATTTAGACTCCTTCACATCGACAACCTTCACCGCAACTGGCTGGACCAATATGTGACGACCGACCTGAAGGACAATGTCGTCTCCGCAGCCACGGGCGCCCTTATCGGCACTGTGAAGGAAACCACGCACGATTCCGTACAGTCTCGCTTCGCCGAGCACGAAGGCCAAGACTATCTGCTCGTCATCGAGGGAGGCACCCACCTCAAGGTCTATAAGATCGCTCCTTGATCTACCCCTCCACCCTCGCCCATTCCGACCCCGCGCACCTTCGAAACTCCTCGATCGCCGCCCCGTTCCGCTGGCGCCACAGCCAATAATCATTTCGCAGATCCGCCCACACATTGCCTGTCATCGTCGGATTCCGCCGAGTATCCAGGGTGAAATGATGCGCGTACTCATGCGGCAGCGTCGTCCCGCGAGCATCCTTCAACCCTACGAACGTCTTATAAAACGGGTCCGGCGGAACTCCCGCCTTCGCGGCCGCGGACCCATTGAGCACCCGCCGGTCCGGTCCCGGTCGATGTCATAGCCAAGCGCATCCGTCACGAACAGATTGATAGTCCCGCGCACCAGAAACTTGTCCGGGATCTCCGAATATCCTTGCGTCCGTAAATACGCGCCATCCGTATAACGAACGTCAAATCCGATTCCGCTCACCGCGTACTCTCTCGCCGCCCGATCCTGATACGAATGAAACAACTCGACCTCGTTCGGCTCCAACCCCTTCCCTGAATGCGCGCCCCGATCCAACATCACGTTCACGCTCACCACGATCCGCTTCAGCGGCCCCGCGTTTCGCCACAGAAAAATATCGGGCCAAGACCTAACGCTTCGAACTCCCGCCGCGTCATTTCTTTCATAAATGGTGGAACTCTGCCCGGCTTCCGCCGGAAACAATAGTGACACAATGTTTTGTATATAAGGAGTCCGGCCCATGAAGAACCTCGCGGTTTCTCTGCTCACTCTCGCGGCGCTTTCCGGCGGCACGCTCTCGGCCCAAAACATCGTCGGTACCTGGCAGGGGACCCTCCAAGGTCCGCAAGGTCCGGCGCTGCGGCTGGTCATGAAGATCAGCCGGAACGCCGACGAAAGCCTGAAAACGGTCTCCTACAGCATCGACCAGGGCGGCGCTCCAATCAACGCCAGCAAGACCACGCTCGACGGCGCCGCGCTCAAAATAGCCTTCCCGTCGATCGGCGGCAGCTATGAAGGTAAGCTCGCGGGCGATTCCATCACCGGAACCTGGACGCAAGGACCCGGACCAGCTCCTCTAAACTTCGTCCGCGCCACGGACGCAACCGCCTGGACCATCCCGCCGCCTCCTCCGCCGCCGAAGATCATGGCCGCCGACGCCGATCCTGCCTTTGAAGTCGCCACCATCAAGCCGAGCAAGCCCGGAGCGCCGGGGAAAGGACTGAGGGTCGGCCCGAACGGCAGCATGACCACGCTAAACTATTCCCTGCGCGATCTGATCCAGTTCGCGTACCGGCTGCACCCCAAACAGATCGAGGGCGGACCCTCCTGGTATGAATCCGATCTCTACGACATCACCGGCAAGCCGGATCATGAAGGCATCGGCAATGACCGCCAAATTCGCGCGATGGTCCAGAAGCTCTTGAAAGACCGTTTCCAACTCGTCTACCACATCGAGAAAAAGGAGCTCTCCGTCTACGCCATCACCGTGCTCAAAACCGGACCGAAGCTCACCAAGAGTGAGGCCAATCCGGTCAGCCTTCCCGGCCTTGGCCGAGGTCCCAATAACCTGAACGTCCGCAATGGAACCATCGCGGAATTCGCGAGTCTGCTCCAGGGTGGCATTCTGGATAAGCCCGTGGTCGATCAAACCGGTCTGACCGATCGTTATGACTTTCAGGTCAAGTACACTCCCGATGCGAGCCAGGCCATCCCGGGCCTTCCCGCGCCGCCGCCTCCAGCCGATCCCGCTGACGCGCCCCCGGATCTGTTCACCGCCGTCCAGCAACAGCTCGGCTTGAAAATCGAATCGACCAAAGCTCCGGTCGATGTCATCGTCATCGATAAGGTCTCAAAGCCGTCCGAGGACTGAAGCATCTTTGAACCCATCGGGGTGGGCTTCGTATACACTGGGGTAGTCTTCTACAGAGCCACCCAAAGGGGGATCAGTGTATGCATAGTCCGATTCGCTCGACGCTCGCGCTGTTCGCGCTCTCTTCCGGCACCTTATTCGCCCAAAACATAACCGGCCAATGGCAAGGAACACTCAAGGTCCCCAACGGCGGCCCGGAGCTCCGCATCATCTTCAAAATCTCCCGCGGCGCGGACGAAAAGCTCGCCGCAACCTTTTACAGCATCGACCAAAACCCGGCGCCGATTAAGGCCACCGAGGTCACGTTGAAAGGTGCCGCTCTCAAGATCGGGATCCAGCAGCTAAACGGCACCTATGAAGGCACCGTCAGTTCCGACGGCAATTCGATCGCCGGCAACTGGAGCCAGGGTGGTCCCTCGATCCCGCTCAACTTCGTCAAGGCCAACGACGCCACCGCTTGGGCCATCCCCGAACCCCCTCCGCCGCCGGTCCCCATGGCCGCCAACGCCAATCCGGAATTCCAGGCCGCGACCATTAAGCCGAGCAAGCCTGACACTCCCGGCAAACTGTTCACGGTGCGCGGGCAAGATGTCACCACGGTCAACACGACGCTCAGCGATGTCGTGACGATGGCTTACAATTTGCACCCCAAGCAGATCATCGGCGCACCCTCCTGGTTCGACTCCGATAAGTTCGACATCACCGGACGCCCTGATAAGCCCGGCCAGCCCAACGTCAACCAGTTGAAGATTATGCTCCAAAAGCTGATCGTGGACCGCTTTCAACTCAAGTTCCATAACGAGAAAAAGGAACTGCCCGCATACACCATCAACGTGTTGAAGAGTGGCCTGAAGATCAAGAAGAGCGAAGCCGATCCCAACAGCCTTCCCGGCTTGTTCTTCGGAGGCGGACGCAATGGAGGCGTGAACTTCAACGTGAGAAACGCCACGCTCGCGGAAGTCGCGAGCGTCCTGCAAGGCTCCGTTCTCGACAAGCCGGTGGTCGATCAAACCGGACTCACGGACAAGTACGATTTCGTACTCTCATTTACGCCCGATTCCAGCCAGATGACCGGTTTTGGCCCGCGCCCTCCCGCCCCCGCCGACGCCAATCCTGGCGACGCTCCGCCCGATATCTTCACCGCCTTCCAGCAACAGCTCGGCCTGAAGCTCGAATCGACCAAAGCCAACGTCGATGTTATGGTGATCGACAAAGTCGAAAAACCAAGCGAAAACTGACCTCGGCCAATAATGCACAATACGCTCATATAAGGAGCTCTCTGCATGACCAACCGATTGGTGTCCATGCTCGCTCTTGCGGCGCTATCTGGCGGCACGCTGCTCGCTCAAGACATAGCCGGCGCTTGGCAGGGAACGCTAAAGCTCCCCGCGCAGGATCTGCGCACGATCCTGCAGATTTCGCGCGGCCCGGACGAAACCCTCAAGGCCGTGTTCTACAGCATCGACCAGACGCCGATGCCTTTCAACGCGAACTCCGTCACGCTGAAAGGCTCCTCGCTTAAGATCACGATCAACCAATTTAACGGGACCTTCGAGGGCACGCTCAGCTCGGATCGCAATTCGATCAGCGGCACATGGAGCCAGGGAGGTCCCGCGCTTCCCTTGAACCTGGTCAAACCCACGCCCGAAACCGCTTGGGCCATCCCTGATCCGCCTCCGCCTCCAAAGGTGATGAAAGCCGACGCCGAATTGGGATTCGAAGTCGCGACCATCAAACCCAGCCGCCCGGAAGAGACTTTTTCGCTCGCGATCGGACGCGGCGGAGCGAATACACTGAGCACGACCTCGACGCCGCTGCGCACTTTGATCCAGTTCGCCAACGGGATTCATCCAGCCCAGGTGCTCAACCTGCCGTCTTGGGGCGATTCGGAGAAATACGACGTGACCATCAAGCCGGATCAAGAGGGCCTGCCGAGCATCGCGCAGGCGCGCGTCATTGTCGGGAAAGTCTTAGCGGATCGCTTCCGGCTGGTTTCGCACAAGGAGAAGAAGGAGCTGCCGGTCTACGCGATCACGGTCTGGAAAGACATGCCGAAGCTGGATGTGCATGAGGGTCCGGCGAGCAATCTTCCTGGATTTGGCATGCAGAGGGGATCGTTGATCATTCGCAACTCGACCATCGCGGAGTTCGCGGGTTTCCTGCAAGCCAATATTATGGAGCGCCCCGTGGTGGATCAGACCGGCCTCAAAGACCGCTTCGATTTCACGGTGAAATATACGCCGGATGCCTCGCAGGTGCTGCCGAATTTTCCAAACGGAATGCCCGGACCGGCTCCAGCGTCGGCCGCGGACGCTCCACCGGACTTGTTCACGGCCTTTCAGCAACAGTTGGGATTGAAGCTCGAATCGACCAAAGCGTCCGTGGATGTGGTGATCGTGGATAAGGTCGAAAAGCCGAGCGATAACTGAGTTTCCCGGTAACCCCGCGACGCTTCCTCGGTAAATCCCCAAGGAGGCGAATCCATGCGAACGTCCATTTGCGCGGTCATCATCTGTTTCTGTCTTTCGGCGCAGACGCCGCTCGCTTTCGAAGCCGCTTCCGTCAAGCCCGCGCCGCCCGACAAAGGCAGCGTCATGTATTACCGCACTCCGCCGAGCGGCCGCGTGAGCGTCAGCAACGCAACGCTCAAGCTCCTAATCCAGAACGTCTACCGCGTCCGTGATTTTCAAGCCGTTGGTGGCCCAGCTTGGCTAGCGAAGGATGGATGGGACATCGAAGCTACACCCGGCGCGAACGTCTCAGCCCCCGTCACGCCCGAGCAGCGCGATGAGATGTTCAAGACGCTGTTCGCGGACCGCTTCCATCTCGTCCTGCATCGCGAGACCAAGGAGCTTCCCGTTTACGATCTCGTCATCGCCAAAGGCGGCTCCAAGCTCCGGCCCAGCGGCGACGAACCCGGATACGGGATGACCAATACCGGCTCCATCACCTTCAAGAAGACCACCGTATCCACATTCGCGAACGTCCTCTCCGGAGTCCTCGGCCGCAAAGTGATCGACAAGACCGGTCTCCAAGGCAACTTCAATGTCGATCTACATTGGACCCCGGACGATCGCGCCGATGCCCACCCGGAGGACGCCGGACCATCCATCTTTACCGCCATCCAAGAACAGCTCGGCCTGCGCCTCGAATCCTCGAAAGGCCCCGTCGAGATCTTAGTCATCGACCGCGCCGAAAAGCCAGAAGAAAACTAACCTCCGGTTCGCCTCCTTCTCAACCCGCGTATCACCCGTTCCGTAAACGACCCGAACGGTTGCTCCGTCATCAAATACGTCCACACCGCGCCACGCTCTCTCGGATCCGGCCCTTCGCCTTCCTCGAACTCGCTCACCCGCCGCGCGATCTCTTGCGGCATCGTCTCTTCGAGCTCCGTAAACCACTTGTGAATTTGCTGCGCAAACTCGTAATGCGCGTCGCGTCGATCTAACGTTAGTCCCGGCAATCCCGCCAATCCCCAATCCAGCCACGGCAGCCCTTGCCGGAACTCCGCGACCTGCGCCAGATAATCCGACCACATCTCATCAATCG
>JASHRP010000203.1 GCA_030037375.1 Bryobacteraceae bacterium
TGCTCTCGTGAATGTTAACGGTCTTGAAGGTTCCTTCGTCAAGACGAGAAAAGGTACGTAATTTCGTGACCAGATCCTTAACCCGCTCCGCTCCATTGCAGGCATCGCCAACGCTGGCGCGCATGTTTCCGATTCGGCCTTGAAGCTCGAGCGGGATCCGGTTAGGTGGTTCCAGCATCATGCGATCCAGGCCCTCCTTCACCAGAAAGAGGCTATTAATGACGAAGGCGAGGGGATTGTTGATCTCGTGCGCGATGCCCGCCACTAACTGGCCCAGCGAAGCCATTTTTTCGCTCTGCACCAGGTGAGATTGCGCTTCGCGCAATTGCCGGTTGGCGTCCTCCAGCGATGCGTTGCGCGACTTTAGCTGCTGGTGCAGCGAACGCGTCTGCAACAGGTTCTTGACTCGGAGCTGGACCTCGGTGCGATTGAGCGGTTTGGAGACGAAATCGTGTGCCCCGTGGCTAAGGGCGCGTTCCCGCGCGGCGGACGTCGTATCGCCGGTGAGCACCAGAATCGGGACGTAGTCGTCGCTCGCGATCAGCTTCCCAAGCTGATCCATCACCTCGATGCCGTCCACATGCGGCATGTGGAGATCCAGCAGAATCAGATCGGGATGGTACTCGAGGAACACCGGTACCGCGCAGCGGGAGTCTTCCAGGCACCGCACATTGCGGTACCCCTTGTGTTCAAGTACCGTGGCCAGGATCCGCAGGTTGTCGGCTTGATCGTCGACGATCAAGATCCTGGAATCGGTTAGGTTCCCGGTGCTCAAAGGCTTGGTCCTTCCTCCGCGCTCCGATGCGACTACGGTCATCAGCCACCGGTTTTGTGAGCCGATAACGCACCTTAAATCGGCAATTGAATATCCGAGCTTTACACGGATAACGTATGCCAAAAGGTCAGCCGTAAGGTACCTTCCTGCGCAGGGTTCAGCACGGGTGCGGTACCTAGTGCTTCGCTAAAGGTTTCACAGGGTTTATCCGATCAAAAGCCTGAGTTTTTGGCGCTGGCCAAGGCTCAAAAAAACGGAGGCCCGATGCGACGCTTCGTTGCCAAAGTGGAGTACGTCATTGCCGCTACCTGTCTGTTCGCCGGGACCGTCGTAGCGCAGACCACCGGCGGCGCGTTTCGCGGCGAGGTGCACGACGCCTCGGGAGCCATTGTTCCCCGGACCAAAATCCTGATCCACTCACAGGACACCGGAGCCGACGTCTTCGCGGAGTCGAACGGAGAAGGCTTGTACCTGACTCCGACCATCATTCCCGGCTCTTACGTATTAACTGCGACGAAATCGGGTTTTAAGTCAGAAGATTTTGGCCCGGTTCTGTTGCAAGTCAACCAAGTCGTGCGCGTAGATTTCGGCCTCTCGATCGGCGAGACGACGGACTCCGTGACGGTCGCGGCCGGTGGCGAGCAGTTGCTCAGCACCGAAGGGGCTCAAATATCCCAGGTCGTGTCGAGCGACACGGTGGCGCAGATTCCGCTCAACGGCCGGGCCTGGCAGCAGCTTATCGTGCTAAGCGCGGGAGTGAACCCAGGCGCACCGGGCGAGAGCGGATCGCCCAATCCGGTGAACGTAAATGGGCAACGGACCAAGGCGAATTTGTTTCTGGTGGATGGCATCTCCACCACTTCGTCCTCCGAAGGCCGCGGCAACGATTTCAACATCCCGCTCGAAGACGTGCGCGAGTTCTCCGTGCAGGCGGGAGCCTACTCCGCTGAATACGGCAACGTCGCCGGCGGAGTCATCAATCTCGAATCGAAATCCGGGACCAGCGAATGGCACGGGTCGGCATTCGAGTTCCTCCGCAACGACGATCTCGACGCCGCGAACTTCTTCTCCAACGCAACCGGCCAGCCGAACACACCTCTGCGCTACAACCAGTTCGGCGGGTCGGGCGGAGGGCCGATTCGACGCGATAAAACTTTCATCTTCGGCGATTACCAGGGAACGCTCACGCATAGCGGCGATCCGATGGTAGCCTCCGTTCCTTTGGCCGATCAGCGCGAGGGGAACTTCTCCAACCTGTTCAGCAACACCGGCACATTAGTGCCGATCTACGACCCCGAAAGCGGCTATCCGATACGGTCTCAATTTCCCAACAACACGATCCCTCTAACGCGGTTCGATCCGGCCGCGGCTAACATTACGGCGCTGCTTCCGCTGCCCAATCAGTTCGGATCGAACGGCCAGCCTTTGCCGTTCAACAACTACGCCGTGACGCGCACCGACACCTCGGATTTTGAGGCGTTCGACATTCGCGTGGACCATCAGTTTTCGGCGAACAATAGCATCTTCGTCCGCCACTCCTTCCAGAACACGGACGCCGAGGTCCCTTCCCTGTTCGGACTGCCTCTGGGTGGCCCGCCCACGGGCGCAGGTTCCACCGCGACCCGGAATCAGAACACGGGCATCGGGCACATTTATCAAATGACGCCGTCTTTGATAAACGAAATCAGAATTGGATTAAATCGTCAGTCGCTGAATTTAACACAGCAGGATTACGGACAGAATCTATCGAGCGAATTCGGGATTCCCGGAGCAAACATCAGCCCGCAGACATCCGGGCTTTCCGGGCTGGTGCTCTCCGGGCTGTTCACCGCGGGCGACAGCGTTCTGACTCCGCTGCGTCTCGACGTCACGGATTGGAACTTCAGCGAGAAGCTCATCTGGACCAAAGGCCGTCATTCGCTCCGGTTCGGGTTCGATGGCCAATATGAGCAGGGCAGCACCGGCTACCTGGTTTACGGGCGCGGCTACTATGTCTTCCTCAATCTCTCCACCAGCACGCTGGTCGGCCCGGCCGGCGGCAACGTTTTCGCCAGTTTTCTGCTCGGGGCGCCGTACGAAATTCTTCACGACGAATTTCCACCCAACCTGGTCGACCTGATCACGCCGCACTACGGAATGTACGCGCAGGACGACATCAAGGTTTCTTCCCGTCTCACGGTTAACCTGGGCGCGCGTTACGACATCATGCCGTACGCTCGCGAGAAATATAACCGCTTGTCCAACTTCGATCCCGCGACTGGAACGATCTTGGTCGCCGGTCAGGACACCAACCCTCGCTTGCGCAATACGGATTACGGCGACGTCGCCCCGAGAGTCGGACTCGCTTGGGCGCTCGGCTCCGACTACAAGACCGTGGTCCGGGCCGGCTACGGGATCGGTTATATCGATCCGGTCGGCGCGGCCGGCATCTTGAACAGCACCGAGTTCAACATCCCTTACTACTACCTTGCCAGCACCATCGAATTTCCCTTTAGCGCACCCACGACCACACTCAGCCAAGGACTTCCCAGCCTGGTGATGCCGCCGGTGACAGCGCCTTCGGGGAATCAACGCTACCTTGCGCCAACGGATCGAAATCAATACTCGCAAACGTGGAGTTTCAGCCTGCAGCGCGCGCTTAGCTCCACGCTAATGCTGGAAGCCGCGTACGTGGGAACGAGCGGCGTCCGTCTTCTGAGCACCTCCAACATCAATGCCGCGCCTCCCGGCACAACCAATCCGGCGGCCAGGCAGCCTTACGGCGCCGCTCTGGGAACGGTTGAGGAGATCGGCAACAACGGCCATTCCTCCTACAACGGCCTGCAAACCAAAATCGAGCAGCGACTCTCGCACGGGTTATCAGTGCTCGCTTCTTATACCTGGTCGAAATCAATCGACAATCAGAGCAACGGCACCGACGATTCCGCTTCCGCCGGTCAATACCCGCAAAATCCCAACGACCTCGCGGCGGAGCGTGGCCTGTCGAGCTTCGATCGCACCAATCAGCTCACCGGAAGCCTGCTGTGGGCGATTCCCTTCCAAGCGAGAAGCGAGCCAAGCTTCCTCGGTAATGTGCTTCGCGACGTCGCGGGCGGATGGCAGTTGAGCAGCGTGTTTCAGGCCGAAAGCGGCCCACCCTTCAGCGTCCTGATCCAGTGCGCCGACATCAATGCGGAGGGCGACAATTGCCGCCCCAATCGCATCGCGAATGGCGCGCTTCCGTCCGGCGCGCGCTCGATTAACGAATGGTTCAATCCGGCCGCTTTTGTGATCCCGTCTCCGGCCGCGTACGGCAACGCGGGCCGCAACATCCTGCGTGGGCCGGGAATGACGGACATAGACGCGGCGCTATCGAAG
>JASHRP010000019.1 GCA_030037375.1 Bryobacteraceae bacterium
CCGGTCTGAATGCCGGATTCTTCCTTCCCGGGTCCGCCGCGGTCGAAGCCGTCGTCGTGCAATAGGCAAGCTCTATTGGTTCGGCATGCCGGCTGGGGTTACGGCATCGCGCTCGGCTTCGCCTTCCCTCGCTCAAATGCGCATAAAACACAGAGCCTCTCCCGTGAACATCAAAGAAACGCCAAGAAGCTTTGCATAATGATGAACGCTGGAACCAGTTGAATGCAGACTTGGCCGATTATTCGCGCTAAAATTATCTCCAACCCATGGCTCTCGGTACGGGAGAAAGACTCGGTCCGTACGAGATTCTCGCGCCCATCGGCAAAGGCGGAATGGGCGAGGTTTACCGCGCACGTGACACCCGGCTGGACCGGATCGTTGCGATTAAGGTCGCGAACGAACGTTTCTCGGAGCGCTTCGACCGAGAAGCACGTGCCATCGCATCGCTAAATCATCCCCACATTTGCCATCTTTACGACGTCGGCCCCAATTACCTGGTGATGGAATTCATTGAGGGCGCTACGCTCCAAGGACCGCTTCCCAGGGCCCAGGCAGTCGCATACGGGGTTCAGATTCTAGACGCTCTCGAAGCCGCGCACACCAAGGGAATCGTGCATCGCGATCTCAAGCCGGGCAATGTCATGGTTACGGAGCAGGGTGTAAAGCTCCTGGACTTCGGGCTCGCCAAGCTGAAGCGCGACGCCCCGAGCCAGGACGAAGAGACTCGCTCGATGGAGCTGACGCAAGTGGGCGCAGTGATGGGCACGCCCGCCTACATGGCTCCGGAGCAGTGGGGGGGCCGGCCCGCGGACGCCCGCAGCGATATCTATGCTTTCGGCTGCCTGCTCTACGAAATGCTCACCGGGCAGCGCGCGGGACGCGAACGGCCTCCTCTCAAATCCACAACGCTTGAAAGAATCGTTCGACGGTGTCTGGCGAACGATCCTGAACAGCGCTGGCAATCCGCGGCGGAGGTGAAGCGGGAGCTTGGCGCCGCGTCGCGAAAGGGAAAGCTGCCGCGAATTGCGGTAGCAGGCGGCGTGCTGGCGGCGGTTCTGATCACGGCAGCCTTTTTTCTAGCGCGGGGGAGACCGGCGGCTGCTCTGACAGATCGTGACACACTGGTGTTGGCCGACTTCACCAATCTCACCAACAATCCTGTGTTCGGCGGCGCGCTTAGGCAGGCGCTGACGTTCGAGGTGGAAGAGTCCCCTTTTTTGAAAATCATGGACGCGGAGCAGGTCAATCACGCGCTGGAAATGCTGGGCCACAAGGCAGGAGAGCCCATCAGCGCTCAACTCGCGCATGACGTATGCATTCGGGAACACGAGAAGGCTACGCTTGAGGGCTCCATCGCGGCGATTGGACACACGTATTTATTGTCTTTGGCGGCCACCAATTGCCAGACCGGTCAGACGCTCGCGCGGGAAGAGGCGCAGGCCGGCGATCAGGATCATGTGCTGGAGGCCTTGGCGAAGGCTGCTCGCGGCATGCGAGCGAGGTTGGGAGAATCACTCCGTTCGATCGAAAAGTACCCTCCGGCGTATGAGAACGCTTTCGACGTGACCACAGCATCCTTGGAGGCGCTGCAGGTTTTCGCGGCGGGATCCAAAGTGCTCGCCGAGACAGGTAGCGCGAAGGACGTGCTTGCCTACTTGAAGGAAGCCGTGCAACTCGATCCGAACTTCGCCATGGCCTACCTTTTCTCTTCTAGTATGTCCTCGAATCTGGGAGACAAGAAGAATGAGGAGGCCTACGCCGACAAGGCGTACGCTCTGATCGGGAAAGTACGTACTGAGCGGGAGCGCCTGTGGGTGATGGCGGTGCATTACAAGGCGTTCGGCGACGTGGACAAAGCAATCGAGACGTATGAAGTGCTGCTGCGCAGCTATCCTCGAGACGCGGCGGCGCACGTCAATCTGGGAGGGTTATACGCGCAGATCGGCCAGGACGAGAGGGTGCTTGACGAGCGCCAGGCGGCCGCGCGGGAGGCGCCGACGGCGGCGATAGGCGAAATCGATCTGGTGAGCTCTTATGAGCGGCTGGAGCGGATCGAAGAAGCGCGAGCGGCGGCGCAAGCGGCGGTGGATCATGGCCTGGACCTCCCACGGCTTCACTTGGAGCTTCTGGAGATTGCCTACGTGCAAGGCGATCACGCGGGACAGGAAAAGCAGATCCAATGGTTCACAGGGAAACCGGAGGAGAGCCAGAGCTTGCGGACCCAGGCAACGGCGGCACGATTTGCGGGACTGGACGGCAAGGCGAGGGAGTTGTATCGAAGAGCAGGGGAGGAAGCGACTGCGGCCAAGGTGGGCATAATTCCGCAGTGTTCTGCCGTGAAGGAAATGGGTTTGGTGGGAGCCCCGCTGTGTAATCTGACCGATCCTGAGACGCTGGAGGAACAACTCAAACACCGGCCGGATGACACATCGATAAAGAGAGTAAGACTGCCCCTCGCGCTCGAGGAAGCCGCGCTGGTTGCAGGTGATTCCGCCAAGGCTCTTGAGCTCCTCAAGCCGGCCCTTCCCTATGAGCGCGCCAACGGTGACATTCCGTACGAGCATGGCCTGGCGCTCCTGCGTTTGAAGCGGGGCAAGGAAGCGGCGGCGGAGTTCCAGAAGATTCTCGATCGGAAGTTGTGGTACTGGGGAGGCGAGGGGCTGTTGCGGTCCTACTTCGGGGCGGCGGAGGGTTCGGCGATGGCGGGCGACACGGAGCGCGCTCGCAAGACCTACCAGGATTTACTCACCGTGCTGAAAGACGCCGATCCGGACAATCCGTACCTGCTGCAGGCTCGGAAGGAGCTGGCGGCTCTTCATTAGGCCGATCCCGGCGCGCGCATTGCCCAGTATCGTCGACAATCTGCCCTAGCCTGGCGCCCGTGGAGCTGCTACGGGAGCGCCTTCGTCGTCCCTCCGCTCAAATGCGCATAAAACCCCAGATCCTCGCCCGTGAACATCTTCGTCAGTAAAATAATCTGAAACGTATGCCCGGCGAAATGTTCCACAACGTGGTAAATCGCGCCGAGGCCGCTCCGCTCATACCCTTGCGTCCGTCCGCGCTCCAGCAGCCGCGCCGACGGCAGCGCGCGAATCGCCTCCGCCGCCTCATTCACCGTGGCCCGCAGCTCCGCTAGCATCTGCTTCGCCTCCGCTCCTCCGCGAGCCGCGAACTCCGCGTCGCGATCCCGCCGGTCCGCCGCGCCTCCGAGCCCGTGCAGGATCCATTGCCGGACGTTCCCGTTCAGGTGCATCAGCAGATTCCCCACCGCGTTCTCATTCTCCGAATGCCGCCGCCAGATCTGCTCCGTCGTCAGCTTCGCCGCGCACGTCTCGATGCGGCCCATCAACTCAAGCAGCTTGTCCGCCGAAAAATCCACAAACTCACGTTCTAGAGTCACAGCCCCATTCTGCCCCAGTCCATGAGCTTGCGCCGCGAGCCTCTACGATTGGCCCCGTACCGCGACCGCCTGAAGATACTCCGCATCCACCCTGGTGGTTCCGTCCGTGGCCCGATTGTTTCGGGACCACAGATCGGTCAGCTCATCGCGAAGCTGCCGTTGCTCTTCTTCCCCGATCGAAGCAAACGCGCGCGTCATCGGCCCATAGTTCACACGGAAAAACTCCACCGCATCCGCGGGGGAGAACGGATAACTTAATTCGTACATTTGGCGCGAGCATTCCAGACTCGCGATCCCGCTCCGCAGCCGTTCGCGAACCGTGGGCTCATCGCCCCACAACACTGGCGATGGCATGCCCGGCGGCGCGATGTGCTTGGCGATAATCTTAAACATCTGCCCAACGAATCCAGGACCCGTCCAGTTAGCCATGGCGATGATCCCGCCGGGCCGGCAGACGCGCGTAAGCTCGGCTGCGACCAGCTCCGGCCGAGGCGCGAACATCGCGCCGATCAGGCTGACCACCGCGTCGAACGTTGCGTTACTGTAAGGCAGCGCTTCCGCATCGCCTTCTTCGAACACCGCGGTCAGCCCCTCCGCGGCCGCGCTTCGGCGCGCCTGTACCAGCCAGTTGCTCGCGATGTCGCACCCGGTCGCATGCGCTCCCAATCTCGCCGCAATCAGCGACAATTGCCCCGCGCCGCAAGCCACATCGAGCAGCCGCGCGCCCGGCTTAACTGGCAAGCGCCGGTAGAACGCCTCGGCGTCGCGTTCCATATAGCGGCAGAATCGGCCGTAGTCGCCTGTCATCCAGGTTGTGCGCAAGCGGGTTTTTAATTCGTCCAGTCCCGTCTCTTTCTCTAAAACATTCATTGGCATTGCCTCCTGGCTCTACTATGCGGCGAATGGAAC
>JASHRP010000204.1 GCA_030037375.1 Bryobacteraceae bacterium
ATTGCTCGAAGGCGCGGGCGGCGGAGGGGCGCCCGTAGCGATCACGGGAGCCATGCTGATCGGCCTGGGATTTCCGCCATTCGAGACCACGCTGATCTGTTTGATTGCGAATTCGGCTCCGGTGGCTTTTGGGTCGCTGGGGAATCCGGTGCGGACGCTGGTAGCCGTGACCGGCCTGCGGGAGGCCGACTTCAGCGCAATGCTGGGGCGCATTCTGCCGTGGAGCGTACTGGTCCTACCGTTCTGGCTGATCCGCATTTTGTCCAGCACCCGCGACACGCTCGCGGTATGGCCGGGATTGCTGGTGGGAGGCGTCACGTTCGCGGCGATCCAATTCTTCTGGTCGAACTTCATGGACGCCGCGCTGGTGGACCTAATCGGCGGCATCGTGACGCTGATCGTTCTGGCGATCTTCTTTCATCGAGTTTGGAAGCCGAGGGATTCGGCTTCTCTCGAAGACGCGCCGCACCGGGCTTTGCCTGTCAAAAGCTTGCCAGTGAAAAGGATCGCATGGGCGTGGCTGCCATTTGTGCTGATTGGCGTTTTCGTGGTGATTTGGGGATTGCCCAGC
The DNA here is from genome assembly GCA_030037375.1 of Bryobacteraceae bacterium. Classification (GTDB taxonomy): domain Bacteria; phylum Acidobacteriota; class Terriglobia; order Bryobacterales; family Bryobacteraceae; genus Palsa-187. The sequence goes on from JASHRP010000204.1 coordinate 572, forward strand.
ATAAATCGGTCATTAGAGCGGACGACGTTCAATCAACCCGTCCCCGGCCTGCATTTGCAAACTGTCCGCATGCCTCCGGTAGTTCCTCAGCCCGAGCCTCAGCCGGCTCTGTTCGACGGCGCGTGGCTCGCGGCTCCGGGAACGGCCGTCTTTTTCGCGGGAATCGTCGCGGGGCTGGCCGCGGGACTGTCGCTCGGGAAAACGCTCGCGGTGTTCCTGCGCTGCGTCGCGCGGCTCTCGTGGAGCGTGGTGGCGATCATGGCGATGCTCGGAACGGGCTTTCTGACGCGGTATTGCGGCATGGACGCGACCATGGGCATGGCGATGTCGCATACGGGCGCGTTGTTCCCGCTGTTCGGGACGTTGATCGGATGGCTGGGGGTCGCATTGAGCGGGACGGACGCGGGGTCGAACGCTTTGTTCGCCAGCTTTCAGGTGATCACCGCGCAACACCTGGGCCTGAGCCCGATTTTGATGGGCGCGGCGAATAGCGCTGGGGGAGTTATGGGGAAAATGATCGCCGCTCAATCGCTGGTGATCGGCTGCGCCGCGACGGGTCAGCAAGGCAAGGAGGGCCTGCTGTTTCGAGCCGTGCTGAAACATAGCGCCGCGCTGGCGCTGCTGGTGGGCCTGATCGTTCTGGCGTATGCCTACCTGTTTCCCGGAGCGATTCCGAACGGGCATCGGTTATGGTGACCGCTACTGGATCACCGGAGGCAGCTTGGTTTGGTCGCCGGTGTTGAGGCATTTCGGGTGCCCGAAACCGCCGGCGCTTTGGCCGTTGGAGCCGAGATCGTAGATGATGTTGTCCGGACGCGCGGGGTCGCCAGAGACGCCGCCGACCCCGGCCAGATGGTCGAGCTTGAGGATGTTGCGGACCCTCCAGGCGATCATGTGGTCGGCGCAACTGGTGTCGCCGCTGACGCCGAGGCCGCCGACCATCTTCTGCCCCTCCGCGAACAAGGCCAACCCTCCGCCGAACACGTTCACGCCGCCGATCTTGCCGCCGACCATCGGATCCGAGGGCAAGCCGTACGCCGCGGGATTGCCGCGATAGGCGACGTTTGTGTCCACCGGATTGCTCGCCTGGAGTCCGAAGAGGCTGCCGCCGGGCTGGACGGCGCTATAGAGATTCGCGGTCGAAAGAGCCAGGCCTTTGCTCTGGCCGGAACCGTCACTTTCGGATGAAGAATCGAGACCGAAAGCATTGGCGGTATTGGCTTTCTGCGCCGAGATCACCCGGCTTCCGGGCCACTGCGAATCCCGGGCCTTGCCGGAGAATGCAATCGCGCAGACCACGCCATCGCGATCGACGATGGTGGCCCACATGTGATTGTTCAGCCCGCTCATCTCGGCGGAGGCGGCTTGGATGAGGGCGGCTTTTAGCTCGGGCTGCTTGGGAAGGCTCAGGCAGCCGCTGACCTGCGCAGCAGCCGCCCGTCCCACGGTCGTCTGCGCGATCGCGATCGAAGCCAAGGACGCGAGTGTCGCGCAAATCGCGATGCGGGGAAATGAATTCTGACGGGCCATAATCCCTCCTTTATAAACCGCCGGCGTGCGCTTTTGGAACCTTTGAGGGCCGCCCCGGCCCTGTGCGGCCTATCTAGCCAGTCCCAAAAGTTGGGGTACCGGTGTACTGCCACCCCTGGATCATTCACCCTATTGTTGCGTAAGCAGTTTCAAGACAAACTCAGGCAGGAAACGAAGACTGGCGGTGGGGCCAGCAAACTTTAGATTAGCGAGGTGCTCAACCTTGACGCACGAACAATCCGGCCAAGCAGACCGGCGTCACTCGGATCGCTTTCCGATTGAACGCGAAGTGCGCTACCGCGTTCTCAGCAAGCGGAGCGGCGAGGAGACTGGCGACGGAAGAACGGTGAATATTTCAAGCTCCGGCATCTTGTTTACGTCGCAGCATATGTTGCTGCCCGGGCGGCGGATGGAAGTAGCGATAAACTGGCCGGCTCAGCTCAACAATGCCTGCGCGCTGAAGCTGGTGGCTCGCGGAAGAATCGTCAGGTTTGAGGACGGGCGCGCCGCGATGGAAATTCAGCAGTACGAGTTCCGCACGCAATCTTCGCAAGGCGCGGGTCTTGCGATTCCGCGGTTGGTTCCTGAAATCTGATTTGCTTCTCCTTTTCTCTCCTAGTAGTCATCAACGCGCCGGGGCGGAATCTCCGGCGCGTCTTTTGCCGCTGAACGTCGCGTACGATGTTAGGGCCGTTGCGCGGGCCCGCTGAGGTGACGCCGGTCCTTCTCGTTTTCGTTGCACACGTATTCCATGAGTTCGTCGTGAGGCAGCAGGCGGTGCGAACTGCCGATGGTGAACGCGTGCGTGTACGCGCCAGGATCATCGATGGTGACCTCCTCAACCAGCGTCCCTAGGCTCGGACGCGAGTAACGCTCGATGGTATGGAGGCGCTCCGTGTGCGGGTGGCCGACGAAATCGAACCAGAATTTATCGTTAAAGCCGACCGTGTCCACCACCAGCGTGTCGCCGTCCCATCGCCCGACGGAGTGACCGTACCAAGTGGGATCAGGATCTTCGGGATGCTTGCGTCCGTCCATGAAAATCTGACGGTAGCTGTGGACGTTGCCTTCGAACAGGAAGAAAATGCGCTCTCCTGAGTCCACGATGCGCCACGGGTAGGGCGCGAGGCGCGGCACGCCCGTGGGCAGGCAATTGACTTCCGGATCTTCGGTGGCCTTGCGGGCCTGCTTGATCTTCAACGCGTCCGGCGTGAGTGAAATAGTCTCGCCTTGCTTCAGGCCAAGCGAGATGTCTTCGATGAGCGAAACATCCGCCGGCCTCCACAGGCCGGAGAGATCGACCTTTCCTCCGGGCAGCCGCGGCGCGGGCCCGGTAGCCGCGGGAGGCAGCGGATTCAAGTTCGCGAATGAATTTACGTCGCCGGCGCCGGAGGGGGTCTGGGCAGCCGCGAATCCCGGCCAGAGGATCGCGGCCAGCAGCAGCGGACCGGAGGCAAGGCGAGGAATCCGCATGGTTGTTATCCGACGCGATTATATAGAAATCCGGCGACCGCTATACGGTCGCGGAACCGGCTTCGGTGATTTCGGCTGCGGAGGTTGCCGGGTCGAAGCGAATCAACGGCTCCGGCAGGGCGGCCATTTCATCGAGCAAGCGATAGAACGAACCGTCTCCCATGAACGGAGTCTCCTCCATCTTTTGCACCAGGAAGAACAAACGGAGTGGAGAAAGCGGTCCTTTTTCCTTGAGAACGGCCAGCGCCTGACGTTCGGTTCGGGAGAGCGTTCCAGGTTCCGTCATGTCTTCGAGGTATCGCCGCAGCGCGGGAGCGAGAAATGGCAACGCCGGAGTGCCCGATTCGGCGATCTGCTGGATCGCGGGCCGATCCGAGGTTGCGCGGGCTCGCCATGCGGCGCCTGCGATCGCGAAATGATCGGCGGTGACGGCAATACGCCCGGGGAGGAGCGCGGCCAGTTCCTCTTTGTGCAAGCCTCCGAGAGTGAGTCGACCGGCAGAGATAAGGCTGAGCTTGCACCCGACGAGATCCTGCTGGCTGAACCAATCGAGCGCTCGAATCAGCAGCAGTTGATTGGAGAGGCGATGGTCGAACCAGAGCACGGTTTCTTCATGCTCGGAGAAGCGGGCCAGCGCGTCCGCGGGCATGCCGAGGGGCACGCGGCCGTCATACATGAGGTCGCCGAAGATCACGACCTCGCCGGGGACGCCGGATTCACGGAGCGTTCCGGCGACAGACTCGCCATCGGTGACATGCAACATGGTGGAACCTCCGTTCAACCCGAGCTTAGCACTCTGGGCCGCCGCGGCTTCTGGCGTGGGAGATGAGACGCTTGCTGGCTTGGAAGAACATGAGAACTGCGATCAGCTCCGCGGTGGAGCGCGGCGTTACGGATGGCACCTTCCTGGTCGCAATTGGAATCGGTATTTTGTTGTCTGTGGTGATGGGAGATGTTTACTCAGGGCATCCTGGCGGGAGGAGAGGCAAGAAAGTGGATTCCGCTGGCGGGCGAATCTTCGTGCCAGTATTGGAGTAGTTGTAATCGTGTTCGGAATAGTTCTGCTGCGAATCGGGCGGTAACCAACCTGCCTCGCGCCTGCTGCAACGGCAAATCGCCCGGCTGGTAGCCTGGAAGAACGGATGAGGAAGATTTACCGCGGATGGGAGAACCGTCTCTGCTCGATCGTCAATCCGATTGCCACCTATTGAGGTCGAAAACCAGGCATCCATGCCCCCAATGAGCAACAAGAGTGCCATCGAAAGAGGAGACTTGTCGTCGCGACTGCGTCGTGCTTCGCGCCTTCTCGGGTTTCTAATCCTGGTTGGGGTAGCGGGGTTCGGGGACGTTGGGCGCGCTCAATCAGTGATCGTGCGGTTCTTAAACGGCCGAAACGGCAAACCGATAACCGATGCCCGAGTCTACGTTGCTCTGGACAACAAGCGCCAACAGCCCCTAGATCTTTCCACGGATCGAAATGGCGAGGTACAGTTCGAGACCAATGGAGCACAGAACTTTCAGGTAGTCGCAATCGGTCACGTTGCCTGCGGGGACGACACGATCAGCGCTCCGCATCGCGAGTATTCAATTGCCGAGATCTTGAAATCTGGGCTGCTTACGCAGAACAACTGCGGGCGTGGAAATTACGAACCTTTGCGCGGCAGGCTGCTATATTTTGCGAGGCGCTTGACGTTCTGGGAGATGTTCAGGAACTAACCCCCTGCGAAGCAGGCCCGGGCACGGAGCTGGATTTCACAAATCGCGGGAGGCATGAACGCTTGGC
>JASHRP010000205.1 GCA_030037375.1 Bryobacteraceae bacterium
CCGGCGTAATCGTTGGTGAATGTGCCGAAGCTCTCGTATCCATCGAGGCCCGCGTCAGAATTCCCGCACGAATCGGTTAAGAGCCATGCATATGCACTTGCGTACCCGTTGGAATCGGGACTATTTGTTGGGTACCCCGATATCAGCGTGGTTGTATTAGGAACAACGATAGTGACATTAAATGCTGCGGACTGCGCGCGATAACAATCCAAAACAGGAAAGGGTGAGTACTACTGGTCGTGTGAGTCGCATACAGGGCATTATACGTCAACAGCCAGCGATTCATTAGCCGAAAGTGGCCGGATAACGCACAAATGACTGAAACGACTCGAAATCTTCGACCCGTTAAAGCCTTAATTGAACACCGACCTAAGCTCCAGTACTGGGCGAAAGGCCGCCATGGCGAGCCGTACTTTCGTAGAGGTAATCCCTAGAATCCCGCACCGTTTTTGAGCGCAGCACGATGATTCGCGGGGTGGCCTGGCGCGTGGCCGCCTTTACTTCCATGGCCATGACTATTTGCCCATTTGCCCCTGTCCATGCGACGATCCTGTCTATTGGGATTGCTTTCTGTCTATCCGAGGCGATTATGATCTGCGGCATCCCATCCATTCCTCGCAAAACAGGTGCTTCAGCTTCGCGTAAAAGTTCTCGCGGCTCTGGATGAGGTGAACGATCAGGAGTGAGTGCGGATGGTCAAGGCTGTACGCGATCCGGTATTGGGACGAGCCGATCGTGAGATGGGCCGCCGTCTTGTGCGCTTTGATGGCCTCCACAGCTACCTTGGCTTTCAGGCTGGGTGGGTGATTCATCCGGGTTCGGGGCATTGACTCTCCTTCATTTTCAATGCCGCTCCACCATCTAAGAAAGGCCTACTTTTCTGTCCAGAAAATGGGGTCCACTACATCTCTCTCCATACCGCGAGCCTATCACGATTGATTTAGAGGCACTAACTCCAAGAAAAGACGGAACATTCCTCCCGGAAATGTTCTTATAGTGCTACTGGCGCCAGTCCAGCGTTTCGCTGACGCTTAACCGCGGATTTAGATATACCGTCAGGTGAAAGCTCACTGCATCGGACGCATTGTGGAACGCCAGTTTTCCGCCTCGTAGTTGGGACGGATCTAAGTCCACCGTTTTGGCGTACCCACCGTCGTGAACTTCCAGGACGCCTCGGTTGGCGTTGCGGACGGCGGCCGAGTTCCCGTTCCACTGGACCGAAAGACCTCCGTCGGACTTCTGCACGGCGAGAGACAGTCCCAAATCCGCGGCTGATCCCGCCCCGGCTCGCGAACCGAAGCTCAGATCCACCATGTATCCGAGCGCCAAGCCCACCAGCAGGAACACGAAGGACAGCGGAACCAACATCCACCGGCCGCTCCGCGCAGGCGCCTTATTCGCTTCCGTGTAAGCGATTTTCCCCGATTCCGCACCCGCGGACTCCGTGCTCGATTCTTCAAAGGAGGCTGGCGCAATGGCGCGCGATTCTTCGCTTCGCGGCTCTTCGGTGCGCGGCCGGCGGTCCGTCAGAGGTCTTCGCTCCGGAGGCTGCTCCCCGGTGAGTTCGCGGCGGCGGAAGGGAAATTCGAGCGGGCTCGCCGGCGGAAACGATCCGTTCTCCCGAAAAAAAAATCCGGCGACGCTGGGTTTCGTCGCGAACGGTTTCACTAGCAAAACGAGCGACTCAGCGCCGGGGAAGCACGCATCCATCAACTCCACGTCTTCGGACGCCAGCGCCAAACCATCGCGCGTATGGCTGCGAAAGTAACCGACAGTGTGGTTGCGCTGTGAGCCGTCTGCCCGGAAGCTTTCGGCCGTGTCTTCGAACTTTTCCCGCTCCTCGGTCGAGAGCAGATAGGAAGGACCCCTGGTGTACCCGCATTCCACCGGCTCAAAATCTTCAATCCGGACGATTATGCCGCTATTCCGCTCAACGGATCCCAGCAGGATTCCGCCCACTTCGGCTCCGCGCTTGGGCACCGCGCCGAAGCCGCGCATGACTTCGGCCCCCAACGCATCGATCACCGCCAGATGCACATGCACGGCGTAGGATTTTCCGGCCGGCTTCCACACATAGTACTCTTGCGCATCTTGTGCGGACGTATCCATTTCAGGTATGTTTCATCGTACTACGTGACTGGCACGCTCTATCTCGTTTCTACTCCTATCGGCAACCTGGAGGACATCACTTTACGCGCTCTGCGCATGCTGAAGGAGGCCGATTTGATCGCCTGCGAAGACACGCGCCAGACCCGTCATTTGCTGGACCATTTTGGAATCTCCAAGCCGCTCCTCAGCTACCATGAGCACAACGAGGCGGCGCGCGCAGCGGAACTTGTGGAGAAGCTGGAAGGCGGCGCGAACATTGCCTTGGTGTCGGATGCCGGAACGCCGCTGATCTCAGACCCCGGTTATCGGGCCACGGCGGCAGCCATCGCGGCAGGCATTCCGGTGGTTCCGATTCCCGGCGCCTCGGCGATTCTCACCGCTCTCTCCGCCTCCGGCCTCGGTACCGACGAATTCCGGTTTTGCGGTTTTCTCCCCCCGCGTTCCGCGGCGCGGCGAAAGATGCTTGAAGAGCTTGCGGATGCCGATTCGACGCTCATCTTCTACGAAGCGCCACGTCGGATTCTCGAAGCGCTGGCGGATGTCGAAGCGGTGATGCCGCACCGGCCGGTGGTGGTGGCTCGCGAGCTGACCAAGCTTCACGAGGAGTTTTTACGAGGCTCGGCCGCCGAGATTCGCGCCCAGCTCGCCGCGCGGCCGGCGGTGAAAGGCGAGATCACGCTGTTGATCGGCCGTCCCGCGAAACGCGCCCCGGAGACGGACGTTCCGCCGGAGGAAGAAGTGCGCGCGCTCGAAAAGGAAGGGATGCCTCGCATGGATGCCGTCAAGCAGGTGGCGAAGGCCCGAGGCTTGCCAAAGCGCGAGCTCTACCGCCGCGTCATCTCGAAATCGGAGCCGTCGCGACCGTAAACGGGCGAACCGGTCTCGCGGGCGCCGGACAACAGCCCGCTTCGCAGGCTCTTGGTTCCGCTTCGATCAACTCCGCGATCATCTCGATCATGGCCGGGTGGGTCTCCACGGTTCGCGCGCGCGCAATGCGAATCCCAAGTTCATCGGCGGTCTTCCGGGCTTCCACGTCTAGGTCGTAAATTACTTCCATGTGATCCGAGAGGAAGCCGATCGGAACGATCACGGCATCCCGCCTTTTGTCCCGCAGATAATCGCAGATATCCGGTTCGAGCCATGGCTGTGTTGGCGGACCGCTGCGGCTCTGCCAGACCAAGTCCCACTCGGTACGCCCCACGGCCGATGCGACCGCGGCGGAAGCTCGCCGCAATTCCTCAACGTAGGGGCCCGATTGCGCCATTGCAACCGGCACCGAATGAGCGGTAAATACCAGCCGGCCTTCGGGCAACTCTTTCAACGCATCCCGCACGCGACCGGTCATCGCTTCCAGGAACTTCGGGTTCGTGGAAAACGGAGGAATCTTATCGATCCTAGGGGCGTTCTCGATGGCCGCCCGCGCCTGCTCGATGTTCTCGATATATTGCCGGCACCCCGAATACGATCCGAACGCCGAGGTCGCGAACGCGAGCGCCCGCTTCACGCCGTCGTCCCGCATCTGACGCACCGCATCGGCGAGCATGGGATGCCAGTTGCGATTGCCCCAATAAATGGGCAGGTCGATGCGCTCCTTCAAGGCGGCGATCAGCGCGCGATTCTGATCGTTGATCGGGCTGCGGCCGTCGAAGTGATAGTAATGCTCGGCGACTTCGAGCATGCGTTCCCGAGGCACATTGCGCCCGCGCAGGACATTCTCCAGGAACGGAATGACGTCTTCATGTTTCTCGGGGCCGCCGAAGGAGACGATCAAGAGGGCATCGTAGCGGGGCACAATCTGATTGTGACATTGCGGCGCATGGTCGGGCGGATTAGCGCTGCCTCTTACTAACGCTTGCGCCGCTAGCGCGGATAGGGATGGCCCCGCAGAGTGGCGAGCGCCCGGTAGATCTGCTCGGCGAGCGCCACTCGCGCTAGTTCGTGCGGCATGGTCATCGGCGTGAGGCTGAGCAGTAGGTCTGCCCGGCCGCGCCACTCCGCGGGCAGGCCATCCGCGCCCCCGATCAGGAACAAGAGATCACGTTCAAAGAGCCGTGCGAATCTGGCTGAGTCCATGGTGCGGCCGGCCGGGTCCAGCAGGACCTTGTACGCGCCGGGATGCTTCTCCCACAGGTCAAATCCTTTGGCGCCGCCCTTATCGGGCCGGATCTCGCGCATCTCGCAGGCGGCGAAGCGAGTCGATCGCTTGATGTACTCTTCGGCCATCGCGTTGGCATGCTTGTCGCGAGCTTTGCCTATGTAATAAAGGAAAATCTTCAATCGCGTTTGCGATAGAACGGGATTCCGTTGCGCTCTTCGACGAATTCGACTGCGTCACCGATTTGCACTCGCTCGCCGGTGATCCGCACTGTTCGCCGTCCGCCTCCGTCGAGCGTGATAATCGCGATCTGATACGGCGCCTCGGAGACGAACTGCTCCGGAGCCATGTGCACCACGGTCTCGGTGTATACGGTCATCGTCTTATTT
>JASHRP010000206.1 GCA_030037375.1 Bryobacteraceae bacterium
ATTCAACCGGCGCTGCAGCGGGAAGTCCGGGGGCAGATGAAGCACATCAAGCTCGCCGGCGGCGACACCATGAATTTCTGGATCAAGGACTTTCGCGAGGAGCTGCTGGCGACCATTCGCGAATGGGATTTCCTGCTCATCAACGATGGCGAGGCGAGGATGCTCTCGGGCGAGGACAACCTAAAGAAAGCAGCGAAGAAGAACCTTGCGACGGGGCCGCACACGCTCGTAATCAAGCGCGGCGAGTATGGGGCCATGCTGTTCCGCGAGGATTCTTTCTTCGTGGTTCCGGGATATCTTCTCGAAACCGTGTTCGATCCGACCGGCGCGGGCGACTGCTTCGCCGGAGGATTCATTGGCTACCTGGCGCAACAGGGCTTCGACCTGGAAAAGGGCCACATCAGCCGGCACGAGCTGAGCCGTGCTGTGATCTACGGCTCGGTGATGGGGAGCTTCTGCTGCGAGCGGTTCGGCGTGGAGCGTTTCCGGACGCTGCAGCGCAAGGAGATCGACGCGCGGTTCGAGGAGTTCCGCAGATTCACGTCCTTCTAACGTGGCGTGGTTACTATTCCTTTTGTAAAGGCTCACGGCGCGCGAAATGACTTTCTGCTGACTTGGCGCTCGGAGCTGCCGCGGGGCTTCGACTTAGCCGAGGCAGCTCGGGCGATTTGCGGGCGGCACACGGGGGTGGGCGGGGACGGGTGGATCATCCTGGATCGTGCGGCCGGTGCGGATGCGGCGATTGAATTGTGGAACTCCGACGGCAGCAGGAGCGAAATCTCGGGCAACGGAACGCGCTGCGCGGCGGCGCTGTTGATCGACTCGGGATTGGCTGATCGCGACATTTCGATTGCAACGGGGGCCGGTGTAAAGAAACTGACACTGCTCGGAAGGAACGGGTTGAAGTTCGAGCTGGAGATGAATATGGGCTCGGCCCGAATCGAGGAACTCGAATCCGAGGTTATTCCCGGGCGGGATACCGTGATTCTCAATATCGGCAATCCACAGTGCGCGGTGTTCGTGAAGGATTTCGATTTCGATTGGCGCGGGCTGGGCGCGGAATTGGAGCGGCATCCCCGTTTTCCAGAACGCACGAACGTATCTTTCGTTCGGGTAATCGACCGGCACACCATGGATGTCCGGTTTTTCGAGCGCGGGGCGGGGGAAACGATGAGCTCGGGAACTGGCTCGACTGGGGCAGGGGCGGCGGCGATGGCTCGGGGATTGGTGGAAAATCCGGTTCAGGTGCTTACTCCGGCCGGGGCCCTAAATCTTCGCTGGGAAGCTGGCGATATTCTACTAGCGGGGCCGGCCGAGATCGTGGCGCGCGGCAGTTTCTACTGGAATCCACAATAATAAAAGGTAACCATGAACTATTTCGAAACCCTTCGGAGCAAGATTGAATCCCGGCAGGCTGTGGCCGGTGTGGTAGGGCTGGGCTATGTAGGACTGCCCCTGGCCGTTGAGCTGGCGCATGCCGGATTCAACGTGATCGGCATCGACGTGCAAGCCAGCAAGGTGGACTCCATCAAGCGCGGCGAATCGTATGTGCAGGACGTGCCGACCTCGGTTCTGAAACCGCTGGTCGATGCAGGCAAGATCTGCGCGACTACCGATTTCGGGGCGGTCTCGAAACTCGACACGATAAATATTTGCGTACCGACGCCGTTGCGCAAGACCAAGGACCCGGACATGAGCTACATCGTAAGCTCGTGCCAGGAGATCGCAAAGCATTTTCATGCCGGTTTGCTACTGATTCTGGAATCGACTACTTACCCTGGAACCACGGATGAGCTGATGCTCCCGATGTTCGAAGAGGGCGGACTGAAGGTCGGCGAGGATTTCTTCCTGTGCTTCTCGCCGGAGCGCGTCGATCCCGGCAACCCCAAATTTCAGACCAAGAATATTCCGAAAGTGGTAGGCGGCATCACACCGAAGTGTACCGAGGTTGGCGCGACGTTCTACCGCCAGGCGCTCGAAACCGTGGTGCCGGTGCAATCGACCCGCGTCGCGGAGATGGTGAAGCTGCTCGAGAACACTTTCCGCATGATCAACATCGGGCTGGTGAATGAAATCGCCCTGATGTGCGATCGCATTAACATCAACGTGTGGGAAGTGATCGAAGCGGCCGCGACAAAGCCGTTCGGGTTCATGCCTTTCTACCCCGGCCCTGGGCTGGGCGGGCACTGCATCCCGATCGACCCGTTTTACCTTTCGTGGAAGACCAAGCAGGCTGGCATTGAGGCTCGATTCATCGAACTCGCCGGGTACATCAACGGGCAAATGCCGCACTTCGTGGTGGACAAGGTCCAGAACGCATTGAACGATCACACCAAGCCTCTGAAGGGCTCGAAGGTTCACGTGATGGGCGTCGCCTACAAGCGCGACATCGACGACGTGCGGGAGTCTCCGGCGCTCGACATCATTCACCTGCTGGGCAGGCGCGGCGCGAAGGTTTCCTTTAGCGATCCGTACGTGCCTCAGATCCACGCTGACGGTATCGAGCTCAAGGCATCCTCCGATAGCGAAGCCGCCTCCGCCGACTGCGTGGTGATCGTCACCGATCACAAAGTGTTCGATTACCCCGCGCTGGTGAAGAAAGCCAAGCTGATCGTCGATACTCGCAACGCACTCAAAGGGATCGAGTCCGGCAATATCGTGCGGCTATAGCGGCCCGCGGAAACCCGAAACTCCATCCGCTGTTCCGTGCCCGTTGTTCCATGCGAGCATGGTTCATGGAATCCCGATTACTGCCACGATTTGGGCGTCTGACGCTCATCTCGGTCTTGTCAATTTCTCCCGCATGCGTCGGACTGATCCCCGCAGCCGACTACACCTTGCGGGTCACTCCTCAGACAATCGCGTGGGGATACTATTGGGCGGCTGCCAAACCGGCGCTAACGATCAAGTCTGGCGATACGGTCGAGATCCAAACCGTTTCTGGCAATCCCCAAACCTTGGAGCGGGCTGGCGTCGCGCCCGACCAGATACCCGCGGCGCTGCGAACGATCTATCAAGAAATCCCTCAGGATCGACGCGGACCGGGCGGTCATCTCCTGACCGGGCCAGTTGCCATCGAAGGAGCCGAGCCAGGCGATGTGCTGGAGGTCAGGATTCGCGAGATCCGGATGGACGTTCCGTTCGCTTATAACAGCTTCGGTATTCGTTCCGGTTTCCTGGCCGGCGAGTTTGAGCGCGGGCAGACCAAGATCATTCCC
>JASHRP010000207.1 GCA_030037375.1 Bryobacteraceae bacterium
GGGTCGACTTGCCAACGCCGCTTGGTCCCACAACCGCGCAGATGGTTCCAGCCGGGACACGGAAGGAGAGCTGCTCAAGTACGGAGCCGTCATCATAGCCGAAAGACACGCCGCGGCACTCGATCTCGCCTCGCCCATTGGGACACCGCGCCGCAAGATGAGGCTCGGCGACCTCGGGACGAGTGTCGAACAATTCCCAGACTCTGGCCAGTGACACGCCGCCAGAAATGAGGTTCGTGTAGAGGCTCATCAGATTCTGCACCGGACTCAGCAGCCGGGCGTGGTAGGCCATCAGTGCTACCAATGAGCCGGTGGTCAACTGTCCGTTGATGACCATCTTTCCGCCGTAAAGGAACAGAGCCGCCGTACACAAAGTGATGAGCGTACCCGGCACTGCGCCCGAAAGGAATGAGGTAAGCTGCATGCTGAGCAGCGCGTCCAGGAAACTCAGGTTGCGGGCGCGGAAGCGCTCGACCTCTCGCACCTCCGCGGAGGCGGTGATGACCACGCGGATGCCAAGCAACGATTCGATCAAGAAGCTCCCGATGTCCGCGCTGCGTTCGCGCACCTTCTTTACTCGGCCGGCGAGGCGGCCTTGGTAATAGCGCAGAGCCCACAGGCTGAAAGGCAGCGCGGCGACGCTTAGCAGGAATAGCTTCAGACTCAGGGACGCCATGATCACGGCGCTGCCCGCTAGAAACACTACGTTGGACAGCACGCTCAGCAGCGTGTCCGCCGAGATCCTCTGCACTTCGGAAATGTCGCTGTTGATTCGCGAAACCACGTCACCCAATTTGCTCTTGGCCCAAAACCGCGGCGAAAGCGATTGCAGATGCCGGTACAGCGCGACGCGCATATCGAACAACACGCTGGCGGAGACTCGGACATATTGATAGCTCGAAAGGATGTTGAGCGCGAAATTCATCGCGGTCGCCGCTACCATCAGCGCGCTCACCCAGATCAGCGCGTGAAAATCCCGGCGCAGCAGAGCCTGGTCAATCAGCAGCTTCGAGATGTAAGGCTGTGCGAGCCCGAACAGGCTTGCAGCGACACCGGTCAAGAGAATTACCACCAACTGGCCGCGGTACGGGATCAGAAAGCGGGCTGCTCGCTTGTATCCGGCGAGCAAACTGCGAGCGTCGCGCATATTTACGCTCTGTACCTGGCAAGAGCCATGAATCCGAAGTCCATGTGGAACTGCTGGTGGCAGTGAAACAGCGACGGGCCGGGATTCTCCGCCATGATGTCGACCTCGACGGTGCTATGAGCCGGGACCACGACGACATCCTTGAGGACGCCCGACATCGACTTTCCCGCGAATTGGACGATTTCAAACGTGTGCCGGTGAAGGTGAACCGGGTGATCCATCGTTGTACGGTTATCGAGGCTCAAGCGGTTGCGAACCCCGGGACGCAAGAGGATGTCGTCGGTGTGCGGATACGACTTCCCATTGATCGCCCACAGATTCCCGTCCCTGCCGGGTTCGATGACGAGCGAGACACGCGCATCTGCCGGCGGAGCTTCGTTCGCCTTGCTGAAGACTGAGTACTCCCACGCAGCAGACGACGGCGGAGTCCACTGGGGCGCACCCTTCGCTCCGGCGTACTCTACGACAATTCCAGCACCGGCAGCGCGCTGGGCGTTGTCCTCTTCACCCAACACCCAGATCCCCGGATTGATCATTTCGACAATCGCATCGATCCGCTCTCCCGGCGCGAGACGCAGTGAGGCGACGGTCTGCGGCGAGGCTAGCACATTGCCGTCGAGCGCGACAACGTTAAACTTGTGGCTTGACAGCGCGAGGCGATGGTGCATTGTAGCGCTCGCGTTCAAGATTCGGAACAGCGCGCGCTGTCCGGATCGAACTCTTACCGGCTCGCCCGCTCCGAGCATCTTCCCGTTTATCGAGTAGAGGCCATAGCTCACGTCCATTGCATCGCCGCCCGCGAAATAGGGATTCCATTCGTGAAGGATGACGGGAACCTCTAAGTCGTAGCGGGCGGGGTTTTCGCGCGGTTCCACCACTACCAATCCAAACTGACCCGAGTAGGAGCCGATTTTCAAATTGTGCCCCGCCATCGCGTGGGTGTGATACCAGCGGGTCCCGGCGGGCTTTGCGGCAAAGGTGTAGGTTTGCCGGTCATGTCCCTGGACCATCGGCGTGCCTTCCTCATGCGCACCGTCCACTTCCGGAGGAATGTGAAATCCGTGCCAGTGGACCATCTCTGGCTGAGTGGATTCATTGACCACATCGATCACTACCGTCTTCCCCTCCGTCATCCGCAGAAGCGGACCCGGGATTTGCCCGTTATAGGCGAGGGTCTTCACCAGATGCTTCGGTCCGACCTCATGGGCGATCTCGCTGACGCGAACAGTGATGTCCGCAGCTTGTTTGGTTTGGGCGCGGAGCGCCGCTGGCAAGACCGCAGCCAGTTGGGCGAATCCGCGCCGAGTGAGCAGTGGGCTTGTAAGGCGAGAGCCGGTTCTCATGACGTCATATTCATGACGTCACGGGAGTGCGAGCAGTCCGCCGCCTGTCATATCGTTGCCGAGATCCCAGGTCGCCTCCTTCTTAAAGGTCACGGCATCATAGACTTCGATCTCGAAACCGGCGCCGTAAATGTAGAGCTTCTTCCCGGTGGTGGATATTCCGAAGCTGAAGCGTGTGCGGCAGGGAACGTCTCCGCTCCGCTCCATCTTGGTGGTGGTCAGGTCGATGGCCCAGAACTCGCAGCGTTTGTTGCCCTGGGAACCGTTCGTGCTCACCAGGAAGCCCTCCTTCTTGTCAGGCGTAATGCGGAGGTTGGTCATGGCAACCGGCGCTGGGCCGAGCGGCGTGAAGTCGAACTTCCTCGTGTTCAGATCGAAACGGGCCAAGCCGAAGACGCGATTGTGCACGATCGGATCAGAGTAATTGAAGATGGAGACGCGATCGTTGGGATCGCTGAGGGCCTCCTGCATGCCGCCCAGTCCGAGGTTTTCCATGGCGGGCGCGTCAGGCTGCTCCAGTTGAATGCGCTCCACCACGCTGAAGTCTTCGGACTTTAAGACGGTGATGGTGTTGCCGAATTGGTAAAGGTATTTTCCGTCGGGCGAGACTTCGAAGCCGCCGCCCCTTCCACCACCGCCGCCCCCGCCACCACCACCGCCCCCGCCACCACCACCGCCGCCGCCGCCTTCTCCGGCGTCGTTATTGGCGTTGGGCTGATCGACGGTCTTCACGATCTTCTGCTGCGCCAGGTCGATCACTGTATATTTCGCCTTACCGAGTTCATACCGATCGGCAAGCTTGGTGTTCATCGTCGTGGTGGCGTAGAGCACCTTGCCCGCCGGATCCGGAGCTCCGCCCTGCAGGCGATAGCGGTGTGTCGCGTCGTTGAGCACAAAATGATTCGTGACCTTGTGCGTCGCGACGTCGATCACTTCGATGCCGGCGTGATCGTTAGTAGTGACATAGATCGTTTTCTTGTCGTGCGACAAGCGCACGCTGGTGGGTAATCCGGTTTCGAGCTTGATCCGGTCGGTAACCTTTCCGGTCGCTTCGTCGATCACCAGTACCCAATTCGGATAGGCGCCGCAGAATAGAGTACCCGCGGCTGCGGGGAGGGCGGCCAGCGCCAGAGCAGCGATGAGTTGTTTCACAGGTGAGTTCTCCTTGTGTAGTTGGCCTCTCGATCGCGGGCTTCTTATGGGAAGACCAGATCGAGGTTCCGCCAATCCTTGGTGGCCGACCCGCACTTCGCGGCCCAGTCCGGATAATTATTCAAGTGATCCGGGACCTGCGCGGGCCAGAAGCAGGTCACGTAGCAATCGTAAATGTCGCGCTCCACCGGCTGGCAGAGTCCGGCGGTGCCGCCAGCGGAATCTACCTCCCAGCCCGGCGAAAACGCAAGCGCGCACCCCATGGGAACGTGCGGCCGCTGTTGCGCCTGGGCGTTGTTGTTCTGCAGCGCGACGACATCCTCCGTCACCGCGGCGACTTGATCGTCGATCCGGCGCGCCTTTCTGTTAATGGGCTTGAGATGCCTCATAGGGCCTTCCTTTCCGCGAACTTTTCAAGGAAATCAGGATTCAGGGCACTGATCGTGCCGAAGATGCGCAAACATGTGTCCGTCCAGCCGCGAATCCAATCGCAGTAGTGGATGTTGGCGTGGCCGGTGTCTCCATACCGGACGAATGCTTCGTGATGGCAGCCGCCCGCGCACAGAGGACGAGCCCAGCAGGTTTGGCATTCGTACTTGGCTCCGACGTGACCGCGAGCCAGGAAATCGCCTTGCTTGCTGCGATCAAGACCAGTCGAGATGTGGCCGAGGCTGTGGGTGTCGGAATCGACAAAGCGGTGGCAGGGCGCGATATCGCCGGAGGGGCCTACGCCAACCAATCCAAGGCCCGCGCCGCACGGATGGGATTTGTTGACGCCCTGGTAAAGCTCAGCGATCGTGTCGCTGACGTTGGTAAACCCGTGCATCTCGCCGCGCAGGGCGTACTCAAGGTATTCCTCGGCAAGAGCGCAAAACTGTTCGAAAACGCCGCCCATGCCTTGTTCGTTGATCGAATAAAGGCGGTCAGGCGCCGTAGTGACGGGGGCGAAACCAACCTCGTGGAATCCCAGCTCATCCTTCAGATGGCGGTAGATCCGGATGACGTCGGTCACGCCGTTGGTAAGCGTTACGCGCGCCACGATGGGGCGGGTACGATGCCCCTGAATCAGAGCTTTGACCTTGGGCGCGATGATGTCGTAACTGCCGCGCCCGTTCGAGAAGACCCGGAGCTTGTCGTGGAACTCCGGCGGGCCGTCCATGCTGACAGTGACTCCGATTCGGTTGTCCGAAAGAAACTGGATAATCGCCGGCGTCAGCAGAGTGGCATTCGTTGTGAGGCTGAAATCGACGGACCGTCCCTGCTCCGCGGCTTGCTGGGTGGCGTAAGCGACCACCTCCTTCAGCAGCGGAAAATTCATCAGCGTTTCGCCGCCGAAGAAGGTGATGTGTACAGACCTGCGCCCTGCGGACTGCTCTAAGAGAAAGTCCACTGAAGCCCTGGCCGTTTCCACGTCCATGAACTTCGGTTTGCCTTCCGGTGTCGCGACCTTGTCCGCGCCGAACTCGTAGCAGTAGGTACAGGAGAGATTGCACTGGTTGGTCAGGTTCATCACCAGGCTCATCAGCGGGAAGCCGGCCGGAGGGTTGGCGACGGACTCCGGCGGCTGATCCGGAGCGACGATCGCCCGCGAGAGGAACATCTCCTCCACTAACTCGGACGCATCGTCAAACGTGAAGCCGCGCTCGGAGAGTCTCTCCACCAACTCCTCGTGGGTGGCTTCGCCGTCGGCAAGCTGGTCGATCACCGCGGATGCGGCATGGTCCAACTCAAAGATCGCTCCAGCCGGGACCAGATAGAGGAACTTCCGTTGACCGCCATCGAAACGATGGAATTCGCCGAGCCGATAGGTACGAGTCTCCGCGGCGATCACTGGCTCACCTCAGGCTGATCCCACATAATGTAGGTCGGAACGGCGACAACCAGGTAGGAGCGGCCGGACAGCGGCTTGCCGTCCTTATCCTTTTCGTTTTTGGCGGTCGCGACAATCCACACATCGCCGTAGTTGTTCCGGCTGAATTTGCGCTGCGGGTTCGGACCGTCGATGCTCGGCTTGAAGAGACCGTTGTTATCGAGGCTTCCCACGAACTCCTTGTCATCGTCTCCGAAGGACGCGTAGAACTCCTCCACCGACCAATTCACATCGATGGGTCCGAGTTCAAGATCGTCCGCGGTGCGGAGCTTGCCGTCCTCGCCCCGCTGGTACGCCATTACTTCGAGCTGCTCATAGCCGCGGGGATGAACGTCATGCTCATCACCGCCCAGCCGGGCAATAGACGCCTCAGGCAGGACCTTGATGTAGTCCACCTTGTCGTAAACCACCAGGGCCCCTTCGAGAATCGCGTTGCCCAGCACTAAATCGCGCTTGCCGGGCACCGCATCCGCGGCGACGTCAACCTGCACGACGATCTCGCCAGGAGTGTGCGACACGATCGTCTTTGCGGTCACGCCCGGGCCGAAATCGAGATCGGAAGGCTTCACCGTCGCGGGCAGGTTATTACCGATCACGCGAACCGGCTGCGCTTGCGAGCCGGTCTTCAGCGAATATCGGTCGAGCACGGTCAGTTGGGTATCCGCAGTGGCTCGCTTCAGCTTGACGTCGACACCGAACTCCTGATACTCGCCCCAGAACCAGCGGCCCTCCGCCCAGGTCTGATCGGGCGAAAACCACAGGGCTTCGCGCATCTCACGATTCAAATCGTCGGGAGCCGCGTTGGCTGCAAGCGTCCCGCCCCTCGAACGGCCGCGCCAAGAATAACCGGAATAAACCACGCTGGTTCCCGTGCGCGTGATCGCAGGTCCGCCGTTGACCGGCTGCAACTTTACCGTGGTCTTGAACTCATCCTCAGCAGCGCCCGGCGCGACAGTTAATTCCCCGTAGTATTTGCCCTTGCCCGGAATATGCGCCGTAATCAGCCAACGTCCGGTGTATTTCGGCGCGCGCATCCGCGCTTTCCAGGCTGACCACTCAGGCGTGTGCAGGCCGTAGCTCTTCGCGAGGAAGTCGAGACTGGCGTCGAGCGATACCGCTTGTCCGCCCGCCGCCGCTCCGCCGCCAGCTTCACCGTCACCACCCGCGGCAGGGGCAGCGGCAGCCGCGCCGCCACGACCACCCCGCCCGGCAGCGGCGTTATTACCACCGCCGCCTCCACCGCCGCCCCGCCCGTTGCGGCGGAACGCCGACTCGGCCTGGGTATACAGCGCGGAGTGCGTGTCTGCCAGCAGCGACCATTCGGATCGGGTCCGATGCCACTGGAACGCCCGGCCCAACGCGTGACAGTTGTTGCAAGTCGCCTTGACCGAATCGTTGGGAATAACCTCATCCTGGATGCGATGCTCGGTCATGTACATGACCGGCTTGGCTTCCTCCGGCGCAAGGCCGTGCGAATTGCTGAGATATTTCACGATCGCTTTGGCGTCGGCAGGGTCAAGCGTGAGACCGTTCAAGCGAATCATTCGCTTGATGGCTTCCTCCCAACCTTCGGGCGTGGTGCGGATCCATGAGATCCGGCTCAAGTTGCCTTTGTCGTCCTTGGCATGACAGCTCGAGCACTTGCTGATCGTGAGGGCATCCGTCACGGGTATGCCGGGTTCTTCCACCGTGGCGGCGGCGTTCCCACCCCCGCGGCCACCTCCACGTCCGCCTCGGCCACCCTGCGCCATCGCGGAGGGCGCCAAGCCAAGAAATCCGATTGCGACCGCAATTGCTAAGACGTTGCTTTTCTCCATCCTAAGGTTCCTCGTTCTGCGTCTCGCTAGAAAGTCAAACGCCCGGTTAATTGAATTTGGCGGGGACCGGCGCCCTCGGCCGACTGTAAGCTGGTGGTTGTTCCGAAGGTTGAAAGAGCGCCCAAGTTCAGCGCCGGGTTTCCGTAGTTCTCGTGGTTGAACGCGTTCGCGGCGGATACGCCAACCCTGAGGCGCACACGTTCCTTGAATACCAACGAGCGGAACGCGGATAATGACACCGCTTCCGTGCCGGGTCCAACGATGGCGCCAACCGGCTCGTAGCCAAACCGGCCGATGTTATTCGCCGGCACTGAGAACGCCGCAAGGTTAAACGCTTGCGATGTGGTCCAATTGGTGGCGTAAGGCGACACGCCGGGCACCATATCCACGCGCTCATTACCGCCTCC
>JASHRP010000208.1 GCA_030037375.1 Bryobacteraceae bacterium
AGATCCGTCCCGCCCGTCAGCACCAACCCCATCCCGCCGAGCGTCTCAATCCCGATCTCCGGGCTCACCAGTACGGGTTCAATCCCCGCCCTCCTCAGGGCATCCGCATACGGCCCGATCTTCTTCTCGTTCCGAAACGTCACCGTGGCGCGCTTCACCGTCTATCCTTCCGCTGATATATTCTGAGCACAGGCGATATATGAGCGCAATTCACCTCTGCGCCGCGTTCTCATTAGGTTTAAATGCCCTCGCTCAATCGGGCGTCGCCGTAACGCAAGGCGGCCTCGCCGGAGCTCAAGGAGTTCGGCCCGTTGTTCGTATCGATGCGCCGTCGCAACCACCTTGGGCCCGGCAGTTCTCCGAGTTATTTCGATCGACAATCGTCAACCACTCCTATGTGGGCCACCGGTCCCTCTACGACACTGCGCACAAGGTGTATCTGGGCTACGATCTTCTCCTCGAACCACAACAGCAGCCGGACGCATTCAGGATTTCGTTTTACGACACAAGCCTGACCGCTTTGGACCTCGCCGGACTTCCCCCGGACAGTTGGACAAGACTTGCGGTGACGAAACTACCCCCGCCAGGAATCGTCCACGTAGGCGACGTAATCAGCATCGAACTGTGGCAAGCGCCGGATACAGGCCAGAAAATCATCGACGACCTCCGTATAGATGCGATGTTGCCGTATGCGATCTCCGGGACAGGCGCTCCACCCGGCGTGATGCAGCAAGCGTCGCAGCGGAACCAGTCCTTGCGTCAACCGCCGCCCCCTCCCGCTATGCCCGGAGCCGCTCGTGCGTTTACAGTCGGAGACGCGGAACTGCACCTCTACACGGCTCGACTGAGCGTCAACGGCGCACCCTACAGTGCGAACGCCTTGGGCCTTGTTACGGGCACGCTGGTTTGGTTCTATCTTCCAGGCAGAGGACGGTTTATTTTTTCAGTCGCCGCAAGGCCGGAGCTCGGGTTCACGCAAGCGGGCGAGCTTCGCGGCGGACGCGCGACCTTCAAGCTCGGCAACGATTCGTTTGTCCTGGATTCCAGTGTCGAGATCGCATCGGCGAGTACGCCGCTCTTGCTCTACCTCCTCCACGATCCGGATTGGCAGCCGAGCGCGCAATCCCAACGCGATACTCCTCAAATCGGGTCGGTCGATCCCAAGGAAATCGAAGCGCTCCAGCGCAAGTAACGGTGCGGCTTTCTTCGCGAATGGATAGGTCATCACCGCCCGCATCATTGCGAGCCCTCTGTCTCATCTATGGCCCGGCCCTGTCACTGTCAGTCGAATCGCGCTCCCAATCCGGGAGCCGCTGTTCGTAATAACTCTCGACCGCGAGAACTTCCCGTTCTGCGGCTTCGTGAGACCAAACCGGAATCACCGAACCAGCTTCGCGGCTCTATGCGCTAGTTCGCCGGTGGCTACTAGCGAGCCGCGCCCGGCTCGATAGTCTTCCAGTCGCCACTGCGACTCCTCGGTCCACAACTGGGCCGCTCCCGCTTCAGCTAGGTCATCCAGGCTGCCTAGGCTCTGCAAGCGCGGCGCGATCCCGCGCGTCTAACAATAACGCGTTTTGCAGAACTTCAGCGAGATCGGCCATTTAGGTCACCACCGCGCATTTCACTGCTGCACCGTGATCAACGCCGTGGCGGGCGATTGCGCCCTATTGACAGTGGCCACCACCGGATAATCTCCATCGGTAAGCGACGCCGGTATCTGGATCGCCACCTGGTACAGTCCCGCGTCGCCCGGCGCAAGCGCCGCCCCATATACCGTGGCCGATGTGGTGCCCAGCGTGACCGTCACCGGGCTCGCCGTATTGTATGTCGTTGTGGAAGGTACCACCATTCCCGTCGGCACGGGCGGATTTGTGGCGCCGAAGCCCGTCCCCCACAGAATGAGCACATCGCCGGGTTTCGCGGGAGTGGTGGTAAGACCGGGAATCGTCCCGTTCTTCACGGCATCGCTAAAGTCCTCCCGCGTGGCGACGGCGTAGATGCTGTTCGACCATTGAAAGAATGCGGGCTGCACGGCTTGGGCAACGGCGCTTACGGAAGCGCTGGTGACGTTGCCGCTGGTTACGGTCACGGAAGCTGACCCTGGGCCCACATTCGGAGCCAGGACATTGATCTGGCCCGGGCTCACATAATAAACGTAAGCCGCTTGTCCGCCGATGTTCACGCTTATTCCGTCCAACATCGTCGGAAGCGCGCCGTTTACAATCGAATTCGCCCACGTATCCGTCACCGTCGACAGATTCGTTCCCTTGATCGTGACCCAGGAGTTCGGAGCTACCCCGGCTTGAAAACTCGCGCCATTCAGCACGCCGCCGGTTGACATGATTGTCGGCGCGTTCGAAGAGGCAAGCGGCCATTCAAAAATCGCGCCGTTGAAATTCGCCCCGCCTCCCGTCGAAATGCCGTAGAGGTTTCCATCCGTGCCCTGAATAAGTCCCGAATACGCGGACCCACCGAGCTTGCCGTTAAAGTTGTAGAGCGTCGTAAACGCCCCCTGTAGCGTGATTTGAAAAATCGTCCCTTCTCGCCCGGTTCCGCCACCTAAAGCAATCCCGTAGAAGTTTCCATCGCTGGCCTGAAGTAAACCGGCTATCGGATTTTGGCCATCAGACCCGCTGAAGCTGTATAGTGTGGTGACCGCTCCACCCGGAGTCATCTTGAAAATCGTGCCCTTGTCGTTCGCCCCTCCAGCTTCGGTTGTCCCATAGAAATTCCCGTCTGTCCCTTGAATCAAAGCGGACTGTGGGCTAGCTCCGTCAGGGCCCATGAACGTATGCAGGACAGTGAACGAGCCGCCTGGAGTCATCTTATAAACCATCCCCGACGCATTGTCGCCCACGCCGCTACAGCAAGTTGTGCCATAAAAATTTCCGTCGGCAGCTTGCACAGGAGGGACTTCAGGACCGCTCCCTTCGGTTACTCCATTGAAGTCGTGCAAATCCGTCAGCGCTCCGCTGAGGGTCATCCTAAAAATGGCGCCGTTACCATTTGCTCCGCCCTCACGGATGGCGCCATAGAGGTTCCCGTCGCTCCCCTGAATCACCCCGCCGTAGGCCCCGCCAGAAACTGGCGGCTGGAACGGAAAGAATGTGAAGGCTCCCGCCGTCGTAATCTTGAATACGCCGCCAGTAGTTGTGCCGTAGAGATTCCCGTCGCTAGCCTGAATGAGTCCTGAATACGGCCCGCCCTGGTTGCCCACTGTGAAATCGTACAGATCCGTCACCACGCCCGCCGGAGTCATCTTGAAGACCGTGCCGGCGCCGTTGGCGCCGCCTTCGTTCGCCGTCGCGTAGAAATTGCCGTCCTTCGCCAGGACCATGGTTCCGATGTCAATAGGGTTGTAGCCGTTGTTGCCGCTCAAACTGCCTATATCAATAATCGTCTGCGCGAATAAAGACCCGCCGGCAAACAGAGAGATCAGCAAGAGCGCTCGCATGTTTTGGGTTCCTCTCTGTCAGTCTAAAGCGCAATTATGAAGGCTCGATTGGCGTTCGTCCAACAATTCCTCCGGCCTCTCGATCCACCAATCCGGCGACCACTTCGCCATCCGCTCCGGATCTCCATATCCCCACCGCACCGCGCAGGTCCGCACTCCCGCTCGTTTCCCCGCCTCCATGTCCGCCTCGGAATCGCCGACGAACAAGCAATCTTCCGGCCGAGCCCCCAAAGCCTCAATCGACCGCAGCACCACATCCGGCTCCGGCTTGGCGGGAAACCCGTCGGTTCCTTGCACGTGATCGAAGTGCTGGATCAAGCCGAACTGCTGTAGCACCGCTCGCGTCGTCGGTGTTCCCTTGGTCGTCGCGGTCGACTTCCGCCCTCCCAGCTCCGCGAGCAT
>JASHRP010000209.1 GCA_030037375.1 Bryobacteraceae bacterium
TGATCGTGACGACCAAGCTGCTGGTTGTCTCTTCTTGCGCGTTCCTCTTGCTTTCCGGATGCATGGTGGGGCCGAATTACCAAAAGCCGGCCGCTCCGGCTCCGCCCGCGTTCAAAGAGGCTGCGCCGGTCGATTTCAAAGAGGCCGAGGCTCAGGGATGGAAGCAGTCCGCGCCTGGAGACGCATATAGCAAAGGCAAGTGGTGGGAGGTCTACAAGGACCCGGGGTTGAACATGCTCGAAGAGCAGATCAGCTTGTCTAACCAGAATGTGCTGCAGTACGAGGCTTTGTATCGGGAGGCCAAGGCGGCGGTCGCCGCGGCGCGCGCCAACTTGTTTCCCACGGTTGCCGTAAATCCGGCGATTTCTGAAACCGAAGTCGGCGGAGCGGCCGCGGGCGCGTCCTCCGGGCTTAATTTGCCCTCCCAAAACCGGAGTCTTTTCAACTTGCCTGTCGGCGCGACCTGGGAGCCCGACATTTGGGGCAACATCCGCCGCGGCATTACCTCGGCGGCCAACACCGCGCAAGCTACGGCCGGCGATCTCGAAAACGTCAAACTTCTTTATGAATCCGAGCTCGCTCAGGACTATTTCGGACTATGTGGCACCGATCAGGAGGCAGACCTCCTCCGGCGCACCGACGCCTCTTACAAGGAGTACCTGACGCTGACCCAGAACCGCTTCAACGGCGGAGTCGCTTCGGATTTGGATGTGGCGCAGGCGGAGTCCCAGCTCTACGCCGTCGAATCGCAATTGATCGACTTGGGCGTGCAGCGCGCGCAATATGAACACGGCATCGCGATCCTCATCGGCAAGCCGCCTTCGGAGTTTGGCATCGAGACCAAGACATTGCAAGACGTCCCTCCCGCCGTGCCGATCGGCGTTCCTTCCGAATTGCTTCAGCGCCGTCCCGATATCGCGGCGGCGGAACGGCGCGTGGCCGCGGCCAATGAACAGATCGGGATCGCTGTGGCGGCGTTTTATCCGACTCTGACCTTGAGCGGATCGGTCGGACTGGAGGCGGGCAGTCTGCTCAAATGGTTCACTTGGCCCGCGCGAGTCTGGTCGGTCGGGCCTACGCTCTCCGAAACATTGTTCGATGCGGGACGCCGCAGAGCGATCGTCGCCGAGGATCAGGCCGCGTATGACGCCACGGTCGCGGTCTATCGTCAAACCGTTTTGACAGCATTTCAGCAAGTGGAGGACAATCTCGCCGCCCTGCGAATTCTGGAAGAGGAAACCGCGAAGGACGACGAGACTATTCGGGCTGCGAATCGAGCCGTGACCGTCTCCACCGCCCAGTACACGGCGGGCACGGTCAACTACCTCACCGTGATCACCGCCCAGGCGACTCTTCTTAATGCGCAAGTGTCCGCGGTGACTCTGCTCACGCGCCGCTTCACCGCGAGCGTCATGCTGGTTCAGGCGCTCGGCGGTGGGTGGGATACCACCCGATTGCCCTCAACCGAGTCGGTCGCCGCGGTTCCCCGCGATACAGTAAACGTCAAGGAACACTCCAAGCAGTAATCTTTCAGACGCTTCTCGCGATGTTTTGAGAGGCGAGTTCGAGCCGGAAATGTTAAGATATTTTGAGACGTAGTTTCCTCGCGTTCCCGGCGGTTTTCCCGTACCACACCGCCGCCGAACCCATGTAAGGAGCTTGACTCGATTGCCCGCTAAAGATAACGTCCAGATTGCGCCCGCGGACGGAACACTCGGCGTTTTAATTCCCGGCATAGGCGCTGTTTCTACTACCTTCATGGCCGGAGTCGAGGCGGTAAAACGCGGCATCGGCGCTCCGGTTGGATCGCTCACTCAATTGGCGACGATCCGGCTTGGTAAACGCACCGAAGGCCGCTCCCCGATGATCAAGGACTTCGTGCCGCTTGCCGGTTTGAACGACCTGGTCTTCGGCGGATGGGACATTTTCGAAGATACGGCATACGAAGCCGCTCAGAACGCTAAAGTCCTCGAATCTTCGCTGCTTGAACAAGTGAAGCAGCCGCTGTCCGCGATCCGGCCGATGAAAGCCGTCTTCGACCACGAGTATATCCGCCGCATCGACGGTCCGAACGTCAAGAAGACCGGCAACAAGATGGACAAGGCGCAGATGCTGATGGAGGATATCGAGCAGTTCCGCAAGCAGCACAACGCCTCGCGGCTAATCATGATCTGGTGCGCATCGACCGAGGTGTTTCACACTCCGGCCGCGGTTCACCAGACTCTGAAGGATTTCGAATGCGGGTTGATGAAGAACGACCCGGAAATCGCGCCCAGCCAAATTTACGCCTATGCCGCGCTGAAAAGCGGAGTTCCGTTCGCCAATGGCGCGCCGAATCTGACCACCGATACTCCCGCGTTGCTTGAGCTGGCCAAAGAACGCAATATTCCGATTTGCGGGAAGGATTTTAAGACCGGCCAGACGTTCATGAAGACGCTGATCGCGCCGGGGTTGAAGGCCCGGATGCTCGGTTTGAACGGATGGTTTTCGACCAATATCCTAGGAAACCGGGATGGCGAGGTTTTGGAGGACCCCGGCTCGTTCAAAACCAAAGAAGAAACTAAGCTGAGCGTCCTGGACCAGATTTTGCAGCCGAAGCTGTATCCCCAACTCTACAAGGATTTCTATCACGCGGTTCGGATCAATTATTATCCTCCGCGCGGCGACGCCAAAGAGGGCTGGGACAACATCGACATCT
>JASHRP010000210.1 GCA_030037375.1 Bryobacteraceae bacterium
GCTGGGCTCAGGATCGGGAACGGCTTCGCGATACTCGGCAAACAGAGTATCGAGCGCGAAGACCTTTTCGTTGCGGCGGGCTTCGATCTTCTGCCAAAGCCCGGGCATAAACGTAGCGTTGCTGTCGGGTTCCTGGATAGCGTCGCGATACTCCGCGAAGAGCGCGTCGAGCTTCGTCTCGTTATCCTTATGATTCATGCGATCCATTTTACACCTCCCGGCAACTGACTTGCCAACCCCCTCCGGACTGTATTCTAGCCAGTTCCCGAGCCCTGCTCCTGTCCGGCCGTCTTCGTGTCTGCGCCGGCCTCATACGCTTTCAGGACCCTCTGCCGGGCCCGAAACAATCTTACCTTAAGGGCGTTCTCGTTCACCCGGTAAATCTTCTCGAGCTCTTTGAGCGACAGCCCCTCCACTTCCTTCAACGTCAGCAGAATCCGGTCTTCCTCGGATACGTGCTCCAGCAACTCCTCCACCTGCTCCCGAACCTTGTTGCGCCTCTGCTGCTCAGCGTTATCTTTGCCGCCGGCCGCGGCGTCCGCCATCATGACCTGCTGCTCGCTCAGGTCCGACATCCGGCTCTCCTGCCGCCGCTTCTGCCGCCTCAGATAATCATACGCGGCATTCACGGTCAACCGGTACAGCCAAGGCTCGAAAACTTCCGCCGTCCGTAACTGCTCCAACGAATAGTAAAGCCGGAGGAAAACCTCCTGGCCGACATCCTCAACATCCTCAGGCCGCCCAATCAGTCGAGCAATGGTCCCCAGGATTCGTTTCCTGTAGGCCTGCACGATTTGGCTGAACGCGCCGTCGTCGCCGCCCCGAGCTCTTTCAATGAGCTCGAACTCAACCAGCATGGCCACCGCTACTGCCGGCGGTAGTCATATCCTCTTCGATCCAAACGAAAAGGCGCATCGGCACTTCAATAGGTTACAACACCAAATTCGCGGGTCAAAGGGGATGGCATTAGTGGCCCTTATAATCGATGGGGACAGCCTCCAGCGTGCTAAAATGTCTATTTCCATGGATTTCCTTGAAGGTCTGAACCCTCGCCAGCGCGAGGCGGCGGCCCATGTGGAGGGTCCGTTGCTGGTCCTGGCCGGGGCCGGAAGCGGAAAAACCCGAGTCATAACGCATCGGATGGCCCACCTGATAACCGCCCACAAGGTCCCGGGATGGGCTCTTCTGGCCGTCACGTTCACCAATAAAGCCGCCGGGGAGATGCGCGACCGGGTCCGTTCGCTTCTTGCGAAAGCCGGCACAGCCTCCGATTCACTGCCCACAGTCGCAACATTTCATTCGTTTTGTGTTCGTCTGCTCCGGCGCGACGGCGCGGCACTGGCTGAGATCCGGCGCGGGTTCACTACTCTGTTCTCCATCTATGACGATGAAGATCAGCTTTCGGTTCTCAAATCGGTATACAAACAGCTCGGGCTGGATGAGAAGTTCCTGGCGTACCGGGCCGCTCTATCCCGGATCAGCCACGCCAAGAGCCACAAACACTCGCCCGAGGATATGGCCCGCGCGGCCACCGATCCTATCTCAACCCGCCTCGCCGTGATTTACGAGCGGTATCAAAGCAAGCTGCTCGAATCGAACGCGCTCGATTTCGACGATCTCTTACTCGAGACTGTGCGCCTGCTGGCCGGCGATCAGCCGACCCGCGAAAAGATCAACCGGCGCTACGAATTCCTGATGGTCGACGAGTATCAGGACACCAACCGCACCCAGTACGACCTGATGCGGCTGCTTTCCGGGCACAACGGAAACGTGGCCGTAGTCGGCGACGAGGATCAATCGATTTACGGCTGGCGCGGCGCGAACATCCGCAACATCCTCGATTTCGAGCGCGATTTCCCCGGCGCGACCACCATCCGGCTGGAGCAGAACTACCGTTCCACCAAGAATATTCTCGAAGCCGCGAGCGCCGTTGTCGCCAACAATACCGAACGAATCGGCAAATGGCTTTGGACCGAGTCGGGCGCGGGCGAAAAGGTCACGCTGTACGAAGCTCCGGATTCGGAGAATGAAGCGCTGTGGATCGCGGATACCATCGAGAATCATCTGAGCCGCAATCCCGGAGATCACGCCGCCGTGCTGTACCGGACAAATTCGCAATCCCGGCAGATTGAAGAAGCTCTGCGGCGCTATGGCCGCAAGTACGTGGTGGTCGGCGGGTTCAGCTTCTATCAGCGCGCGGAGGTGAAGGACATCATCGCGTACCTGAAGGCTCTGGTTAGCCCGCAAGACTCGATCAGCCTTCTGCGCATCATCAACACTCCGGCGCGAGGAATCGGCCGCACGACGATCGACCAGATCGAGCAATACGCCTTGCAGCATGAGCTGACGATTTGGACGGCGATGGAACGCATGCTTCTCGAACGCGCGTTCCCTGCTCGGGCGGAAGCGACGCTGGCAGGGTTTAATCGCATGATGCAGCAACTCGCGGGCGAAGCAGATGCGCGGCCCGCGTCCGCGGTTCTGCGCGATGTGCTGGAGCAGACCGGATATCGCAGGTCGCTCGAAGAAGAGGGCACGCCGGAGGCGCAGAGCCGCCTGGCGAACCTCGACGAACTTCTGAACGCCGCCTCCGACGCGGCCGAACGCGGGGAGACGCTTCGCGATTTTCTGGATCACGCCGCGCTGGTGGCCGACGCGGATTCGCTGGATGAGCGCGCTCCCGTTTCCTTGCTGACCATGCACAACGCGAAGGGCCTCGAATTCCCGGTTGTGTTTATCGCGGGAATGGAGGAGGGTTTGTTCCCGCACAGCCGGTCGATCGATACCGACGCTTCGATTGAGGAAGAACGGCGTTTGTGTTATGTCGCGATGACGCGGGCGGAGAAACGGCTGTATGTTAGCTGGGCCCGCTATCGCCGGCGGTTCGGAGGCGGGCAGCCGGAGGCTTCCATTCGCTCGCGATTCCTGCAAGAGATTCCGCCGAATTTGATCGAGCGCGCGCGCGGGCAGAGCGGGCAGGTGGATTTATTCGCCGAGCAGCACGTGGTTCGCGAAACGGCTCGCCGGAACCTCTATACTGGGAAGACTTATAACTCGGTCGAGAACATTCGTCAGTTCTTTGCCGAAAAGGGGGCGCAAGCGCCCTCTAAGCTGCCGTCGATGCCGTCAACGGTTGCGAAAGCGCCCACATCGGTGAAACCGGCGATTCCGGCGCCCAAGAAGAAGAGCGGGCTCGGCTCGACCGTGGAGCATGTGAAGTACGGCCGCGGAACCATCGTGCGGCTGGAAGGCTCGGGCGAGGACGCGAAAGTGACGGTGAGTTTTCCCGGACACGGGCTGAAGAAATTGGTAGCTAAGTACGCAGGGATCAAGATCGAATGAACACTAAGCACATAAAAGATAGAGCAGAACGCAAGAAGGCAAAGCGCGCCGCCCGCAAGGAGGCTCCGGCGATCGCGCCGCGCGCCGCGGACGTTGCTCGCGGATCGCAGAAGCGCAAAGTGAAGAAGATGGCCAAGGGGCAGCGGAAGCGGTAGGCGCGCGTTGGTCGGTTTGGGATACGGGGCATGCGGCCTTATATTCGGCTATGGCCCGCGAAAGAGGTATTCCAACCGTTCACTGAAGCTCCGCTTTCGAACATGAATCGTAATTTCTGCGGGGAGAGATGTGATAGTGGGCCGAACGCCGCCCTGGGAGGACGAGTTCGTTGGCCTGCAAAGAATGACCACGAGGTCAGTTGCCAGATCGCCGAGGTTATAAATGCCGACACTCCAAGCGATCGAGGTCAAGTCAGTATTGCGAAAAACCACTACGCCGTTTGAGTCAGACTTCTGAGTGATGACCCTGCGCCTCCCCGACATGGCAGGCTGGGGAAAGAGTTGGACAGCGACACCCGAGAGGGGCTTGTGATTGGGCGCGTCGGCGATCACATGGACGGTCAAATCCTGCGCAAGACAACCAACCCGGACCCCCAAGAGACCCATCAATACAGCAAAACGGCATGCGCCCGGCCCTGGCTTAATCATCGTCTCTTTCGACTTGAATTGTACACGCGAGGATTCTTCCGGCATCGGCCGACAATTTGGAAGTAAAGTCAACATTCACAAGGCAGGTAATCTCTCGTCCGCTCACCCTCTGATCATGGCGCGGGCGTCTTCCCAAATCATCCAGTAGGGCTTGAACGGTTTTGCACCACATCGCGAGTACAGCCGGCGGGCGACCACGTTATCAGGATTGACATCGACGCAGATCCGGCGCGCTCCTTGCGCCACAAACCACGCCCCGATCTCGCGGAGCAGTATCTCGCCAATCCCGCGGCCTCGGCTCTCGCGGGCGACGTTGATCCATTCCAACTCGCCGTCGCAGCCATAGCGGCGCGTGCGATGCCCCGCGACAAAACCCACCAGGGTGGCTCCATCCTCGGCGATGAGAATGGCGCGGCCTTGCTCGTCGTCCTGTGGAAGGTAAGCCGTGATTCGGCGGATCCAGTAAGCCTCGGTTTCCCATTCCGCGGCTCGAATTGCCGCTAGAGCAGGAACGTCAGAAGCGTTGGCGGGTCTGAAGGCGATCGCCATCTTCGCTAGAATACTCCTGCAAGCTACACTGCTTGAGATGCCCGGCCTCCTCCGCACCAAGTCCATCGATGAGTTGATCACAGCCAGCCAGAACCCCGAGGCGCGTTTGAAGCGCACTTTGGGGCTATGGAGCCTGGTCGCGTTCGGCATCGGAACGGTCATTGGCTCCGGAATTTTCACGCTTACGGGCACGGCGGCGGCGGGGCTGAAGTTCGATTTCCAGAGCGTCCTCAAAGCCCCAGTGCTCGACTTGATCCTGCACGGCCGCAACGCGCTGGGGGTGACGGGAAGACCGGGCGCCGGTCCGGCGATTTCTCTTTCCTTCGTTCTGGTCGCGGTGGCGTGCGGGTTTGCGGCGTTGTGCTACGCCGAGCTTGCATCCATGATTCCGGTTTCGGGCAGCGCGTACACCTACGCGTACGCCACACTCGGCGAGATCGTCGCGTGGATCATCGGTTGGGATCTCATCCTCGAATATGCGGTCGCGAACATGGCGGTCGCCGTGGGATTCGGCGCGTATTTGAACGATCTGCTCGATAACGCGTTCGGATTCCATCTTCCGGCGGCGTACTCGAATCCGGTGTTCGTGGAGGGCAAGGCCACCGGAGCGATCTTCAACGTCCCCGCGTTCCTTCTGTTGATGGCTTTGAGCTGGATTCTCGTCCGCGGAGCGAGGGAAAGCGCGGGAGCCAACAACGCGATGGTGGCCATCAAGGTTGCGGCGATCCTGATATTCGTGTTTGGCGCGGCTCGCGCGGTTAACTCCGCGAACTGGCATCCCTTTATGCCCAACGGATTTCCCGGAGTGCTTACGGGCGGCGCGATCGTCTTCTTCACCTACATCGGGTTCGACGCGGTCTCGACCGCCGCGGAGGAGTGTCACAATCCGCAGCGCGATATGCCGCGCGGAATTCTGTTGACCCTGGGAGCTTGCGCGGTGCTCTACGCCAGCGTTTCACTGGTGCTGACGGGCATCGCGCATTGGGACACGTTGAACAACGATGCTCCTGTGGCGAACGCGCTCAAGGCGCTGGGATTCAATCGTGTCCGATTCGTGGTTACGGTTGGCGCGCTGCTGGGCATGACCAGCTCGCTTTTGGTCGGCCAATATGGGCAAGCCCGAATCTGGTTCGCGATGTCGCGCGACCGGCTGCTGCCGCCGCTATTTTCGCGAGTGCATCCGCGCTACGATACGCCGCACCTGAGCACCTGGGTCGCGGGATTCGCCGTGGGCATACCCGCCGGCATCTGGGATATCGGCACGTTCGGCGATTTAACCAATATCGGAACGCTGTTCGCTTTCGTAATCGTATCGGTCGGCGTGATCGTCCTGCGGCGCACGCATCCGGACCGTCCTCGCAGCTTTCGCGTGCCGTGGGTGCCGGTGCTCCCATGCATCTCAATCTTGTTTTGCGCGGTGCTGATGCTGAGCCTGCCGCTCGAAACATGGGTGCGGTTCTTTGTTTGGCTGGCGATCGGATTGGGAATCTATTTTCTCTACGGACACAAACGCACGGGCGCGTCCCGCGCGTGATTTAGCGCTTTTAGCAAGATCATGATCGTCCGCTTTTTCAGCCCTTTCGAGGTTTAATTTTCCTGGCCCTTTCGGTGTCGCGGCTATGCTCGGGGCACATGCGGCTCCTTTAGAAAAAGGGAGCGCGAAAGGGGAAAAACATGGGAGCTCCGATTATCATTTGGCCGCCCTGCGGCGGAAGCGATCAAGATCCGTGCCAGGCCGAGCTTGGAAGCAGCTACGCGGATTGCAGCGAGTGGTACGTGGATGACGACGGCGGCTACTTGGAGCCGGGCCAAGTGGCGTGTTGCATCGTTTACTAGGTCCGTGCTGCGGCGAGAAGTCGAGAGGGGGCTTAGGCCCCCTTCTCACAAAAAAACGAAGAGGAGTTGTTCCTTGAAAAGCAAACTGATCTTGTCGTTATCGATCTTGGGTTTATGGCTTGCGTGTGGCGCGTTTGCGCAGCCACCGTTGCCGCGGCTGGCTCCGCGTTTCAATCCTCTCGAGCCCTGCCGAGGAAGAACCACGGTCGCGGCTTTCATCGTCACCACCTGCCCGCACTGCAAGGCCTTCGCGCGCAACGTTATGGAGCCGATGTACGAGAGCGGAAGGATCTGCGCCGTCGCGGTTGCGTTCGACGAGGACGGGGACATCGACCGGTTTGCGCGGGAACAGAAGCTGCGATTCCCGTTATATCGGATCGAGCGGAAACAGGTGCGCGAGTTTTTGGGCATGACCGGTCCGGATCGCCTGATCGGCACGCCGCAGGTAGTGGTGATGGATAAGCTCGGGACGATTTGGGCGCAGAGCGCGCCGGAAGGGTCGCCCGTCCTTTTGCAGCCGGAGGTGATTCGCGAGATTGTGGAGAAACTGCGATGATCGCCGTTCCGGTTTCCACGTGGGCGATCGGCTGGTTCGAATTGCGAAGAGTTTTCTTTCTATTCGTGATTCCGTTCGTGATCGGGTTCGCGGTGGCGGTGTTTTATCCGCTGGGTCAGAGGATGGCGGCGCAGCACCGGCGATTCCTGACGGTGGCGCTGTTCGCGAGTCTGGGCCCGGCGGCGATGCTGTTCGGATGGTCGCTGGTGATTCGGACCAGATGGACGGCTTTGCCCTATGGGGCCGGTTACGGGCTGGGCGCGGCGTGCCTGTCGCGCATCCACACCTTGAGGCTGTGGCCCTTCCGAATCGTTACGCGGACGGGCCCGCGGGCTTAAGCCCTAAGAAAATTCCCCGGAATTTTTCTTGGAGAAACAATAAGATCCTGGTAGTATGCTTTAAGACCAGGACCTTATGGCCACCTCTCCGAGGGGTCTGGTTCTTGTCCTCATCGGGATGGAGGCATGGCTAGCAGCCCCCATCCACACCGGTTCGCCTCGCTCTGGCTGGTGGGGAACACAGGAAGCTGTAAGGCTTCGCCAGACCGCGCGACGTTACACACTCCAGGGCGACTATGCCGAAACAGAACGGATTTACCAGCTCGGCGCGGAAATCGCGGCCGAGCACCGCGATCCGGTTGCCCGGGCCTGGTTCATAAGCGGAGTAGGCGACGCGCGCTTCGCGCGCTTCGATTACAGGGGCGCGCTGGATGCGTATCTGAAGGCGCGAGGGTTCGCCCAGTCTGCTCGCGACCCTGTATCTTTGGGCGCCACCGACCTGGATCTGGCCAGTCTGTACCAGCAGATGTGGGACCGGGATTCCGCCTTGCGCTTCGCGGAAGAAGGTCGCGAGATCACGCGAAGAGTCGGGGGCATTTATTATCGCGCGCAACAGCTCCTGCTTCTGGCTCGGCTGCGATCGGACCAAAGCTCGCCCGCGCTTTATCGCGAGGCGATTGAAGCGGCCCGAAGCGCTTCGGCGGGCGATCCTTCTCAAGCAGCGGCGGAAGCGATCGCCTGGGAATATCTGGGGGACGCGCTGCTGGCGGGCGGCGACATGGACCGGGCGAACGCGGCGCAGCAGAGCGCGTTGCTGATCCGGCAGAGCCGGGCGCAGCGCGATTTGGGCTATTCCTACTGGGCGCTGGGCGCCGTGCGCCTCAAGCAAGCGGAACAGGCCGAAGCCGGTCCGGCGCGGCGGAAACTTCTCTCGGAAGCGGAGGATCTGACGGCGCGGGCCATGGCGACGCCCACTGCTCAGAGATACGTTCTTCAGTACCAGCAGGGCCAAATTCTTCTGGCGGAGGGCCGCGTCCTGGAAGGGCTCGATGCGTTGGAAAACGGGATTCAGCAGTCGCAGCAGTGGCGGACGGGAATCGCGTTGGCGGGCTCGGCGGACGGGGTCGCGGCCGCGCATCAGGCCAAGATTTTCGACGGGTTCATCCAAGCCGCCGCCGATTATGGAATCCGCTCCGAAAGCCAACGCTGGATAGAAGAGAGCCTCGAGGCGAGCGAGCTCAATCGCGCAGTTAACCTTCGCGACAGTTCGGCAGCCCGTTTGCGAGAGAAATTGCCATTGGAGTATTGGGAGGTGCTTGGAAAGCTACAGGCGGAAGAGGCTCAAATACCGCCACTTAGCTCTGCGGCGGCCGATTCGGAGCGCGACCGTCTCAAATTGAAACTTACCGAATTGGAATCGAAAGTGGAGTTAGGGAATGCCGTTAATATAGCCGAGAATTTCCCGAGTCATGATTCACTTAATCATTTTCGGAGAAGTCTTAGGGATTCCGAGGTATTCCTGAGTTTTGCCCTGGGAGATCCGGAATCTTTCGTTTGGGCGGTGACGCGGGACACGTTGAATGTGTACCGGTTACCGGCCGCGGAGCAGGTTGTGAGCACGGTTCGGGAATTCCGCCAGAGAGTTGAGGCGGGAACTGCGGGAGCGGGAGCAAATCAAGGGTTCGAGGATCTTGGCCAACATCTCTATAAAATGCTGTTCGGGCAGTTGTCGCCGCGGGAAGCCTCCAAGCCGGTATGGCTGTTGTCGGCGGAGGATGCGCTGCTGGAACTGCCCTTTGGAGCTCTGGTGCTTGAACCCAATGACGGGAGCGGGCATATGGTGTTCCTTGCGGAACGGCATTCTCTAGAGATCAAGGCCGGGGCACTCCTGCCCGGCGAGCCGCCCAAACGGTCCACGGGTGGATTGGTGCTGGTCGGCGATCCTATTTATAACTACGCCGACCCGCGGTCGGGCAACTCGGCGGCGCCGGGAGACGGGAAGACGTGGTTTGCGGACCTACGGGCTGGAAGCACTTGGCGCCGTTGGACACGCCCGGAACCATCGGGCCAGCTCAACCGGTTGCCGGGAAGCCACGAAGAGGTGGAAGCGAGTGCCGCGGCGTGGAACGCGGTGCCGACGATCATCCTGGAAGGCGCATCGGCCACCCGCCAAAATTTTCTCAAGGCGCTGTCGCCCGCGCCTCAAGTGATCCACCTGGCGACCCACGCGGTGACTCTCGGGGAGGACGAGGCGGATCTGGTGTTCTCGCTCGGCGGAGATGGCCGTCCGGGGCTGCTGAGCGCCTTGGAGGTCCGCACGTTGGATGTCCCCGGCTCCGTGGTGGTGATGACCGGATGCGCCACCGCGCCGAGCGACGTTAAAGCCGGACTCGGAATGGCGGGACTGGTTCGGGCCTGGACCGTGGCGGGCGCGAGGGCTGTGATCGCGACCGAATGGGCGATTCAAGATTCGACGGGCAGCGCGTTGCTCGCGAGCTTTTACCGGCACCTTCGCAGCCAGCCGGACGCCGTGGCGGAGGCATTCCGGGCGGCCCAAGGGGACATGATCCATTCCGGAACGAACGATGCCGCGCCCGCGGTGTGGGCCGCTTACCAGGTGTTCGGCGGACAGACGGGAACGCGGAGCGAATCGCGGTGAAGTCCATGAACCAGCAAGAACATTCGAGCAATCGCATGCCGCCGTCTCAAGACCCGGCGATCTGCCCGCCCGGCGCGGAGGTCCCGGTTTCCGGACCCTCAGGCCCCGGCCCGGGTGAAGCGGCTTTTTCCACTGAGGAACTCGCCGGCACAACGGAGCCTGGCGCGAGCGGTGAGGCCGGGGTTCTTGGAAGTTTCAGGGGCCGCGCCGGCCCTGTGCCGGCTGCTGAGGATTCGCCCGAGGCGGACGACGCGTCGGAACTGGCTAACCCGGATGAATACGCAGGATGGGTCGAACTCGTCGACCGGATCCGGTCCGGGGCGCCAGGGAGCATGGAGGAGCTCTATGAGCTGTTCTCCCGTGGCATTCGTTATTACCTGTGCCGGCAATTGGGCGCGCAGGAACTCGACGATAAGGTCCACGATACTTTTGTGGTCGTGGTGCAAGCCATTCAGCGCGGCGAGATTCGCGAGCCACAGCGATTGATGGGATTCGTGCGAACGATCGTCCGGCGTCAGGTAGCCGCCCATATCGACAAGGTTGTACATACTCGTCGAGAGCACGTGGAGCTTGATTCCACCGCCCGGATGGCGGATCCTCGGGAGAATCCGGAAGAATCGGCCATCTTCCGCCAACGCGCCGAGTTGATCCACAGGGTTCTCAGTGAATTGGGAGACCGCGACCGCGAGATCCTGACGCGGTTTTACCTTCGTGAACAGAGCCAGGACCAGATCTGCTCGGAGATGTCCTTGACCGAGACTCAGTTCCGGCTTCTCAAATCGCGGGCCAAGGCCCGTTTTGGGGAACTCGGAAAAAAGAAGCTCTGCCAGAAGACCTTGCAAGCACTTTTCTTGAGAACTTCCGCCAGCGTGTTCCACTAAGGAACAGCACTCCAATTTGATACGAATTTATAACCAGGCAGTTTGATGGAGTAGGGAGATCCCCGTGGACATCCGCCTTGTTTTCCACGAACACCCCAGTGAGGATATCTGGGAAGAATACGCCTTCGGCCGCCTCACCGGCGAAAAGCTTGCGAAAACGGAGGACCACCTGCTCCTGTGCTCCCGCTGCCAGGCCACCCTCGTGGAAATCGACGATTACATCCGGTTGATGAAGGCGGGAACGGACGATTATCCGCGGAGGGCGAAGCGGCATTCCGCCGCGGTTCTTCTATTTCCCAGCGGAAGGCGGGCAGCGGTGGCGAGTATTGCGGCTGCAGCTTTTGTCGCAGTCATCGCTTGGATAGGAGTTCCAGACCCTCCAACGGCGAGCGTTTCCGTGCAACTCCTCTCCCTGCGTAGCGGGATGGACAGGGCGACCAATCGAGCCCCGGCGAAGCATCCCTTGGATCTGCACGTACCCTCGACAAGCGTGCCAGCGGCCCCTGCATATTCGTTTGAGATCGTCACCGCGGACGGGGGCGGCGTCTGGAGCGGCGAAGCAGCCGTCAAGGACGGAACGATATCGGCTCACATGCCGAAAAGGCTCAAATCCGGGACTTACTGGGTGCGCCTCTATGCTCCTCAGTCAAAACTTCTAGCTGAATACGGGCTCAGGATACAGCCAGCGCCGTGACGGCTAGACCTTCAACTCGTATCCCGACGAGCGCATTCCTTCGATGACGCCCGTCCGTATTGCGCTCACCTCGTCGGAAGAAAGGGTGCGATCCGGCGCGCCAACGGTTAGCCGGTAGGATAAACTTCGCTCGCCCGAAGGCAGCGCGAAATCGCGAAGAAACACGATGGAAACGAGGCCTGACCCGGCGAAGCTCTGAAGCCGCGCCTGGACATCGCCGATGAGCGCCCGCGCGGGCGCGACCACGGAGAGATCGAACGCGCTGGTGGGAAAGCGCCGCAGCGGCTGATAGCGAGCCGCGCGCGGAGTTAAATTCTCCAAGGCGTCGAGATCGAGGTCCAGAATCGCGGCTCGGCCGGCTTCGACCATGCGTGGATGAAGCTCGAACAAGCGGCCGACGGCGATTTCGCCGCAGAAGATGTCGGCCGCGCGGTAGGGGTGCTCGTACGGGCGCGGTTCGCGCGATGGGCGCAAAGAAATGTTAGGCGCAAAGCATTCGGCCAGGCGCTTCAACTCGAAGAGGCCCTCCGTGCCGCTATCCTTCGAGAAGATCGCCGCGGCGAAGTGGGGGACTTCGCGGTCAGGATAAATCTCGCGGCCGATTTCGAAGAAGCGGAAGCGGTCGAAGTTGCGGGCGTTGTCGGAAATATTTTTTGCGATCAAAGGGAGAAGGCTTTGGCGCAACAGATGTTGGCCGGCTGCAATCGGGTTTGCCACTTGGACGTGCGCGGCGGGGTCGAAGCCGAAGGCGGCCGCTTCCTCATCGCTGAGGAATGAGTAATTGTAGACCTCGGTGAAGCCTTGCGCGGCGGCCATTTCGCGAACGCGCTGATGAAAGTCCCGGCTGGGGTTCGCCTGAGGTACCCGCGCCGGCGTGGAGGGAGCGACGGGCGTGATGGAATCGTAACCGATCATGCGGCCGACCTCTTCGGCCAAATCTTCGCGGATGGAGATGTCTTTGGTTGCTCTCCACGTCGGAACGAAGACAGAGAGTGTATTCTCGTCGATCGACTCGACTTTGAATTCGAGCGCCTCGAGAATGGATCGGACTTCTTGC
This sequence comes from Bryobacteraceae bacterium, assembly GCA_030037375.1. GTDB lineage: Bacteria > Acidobacteriota > Terriglobia > Bryobacterales > Bryobacteraceae > Palsa-187. Next base: position 12,497 of record JASHRP010000210.1, read on the forward strand.
TCGGGAACCTTGCGGCCCAGCTTGGCGGC
>JASHRP010000211.1 GCA_030037375.1 Bryobacteraceae bacterium
CGGCTGGATCCCCGCATAATCGTAGATAGCGTTGACGCTGTCACCGGCCTGGTGCAGCAGCCTCACGCCCTCCGCGTTTCCGGCGATCGCCGCCAGCACGGCCGGATACGCCTTGAACAGGGTCTCCCCGTTCGCTTGACGAATGTCAGCGCCGCGATCCAGCAGAAACCGCAAAGCTGGACTGGAATCCGAGTACAACGCCGTCATCATCAGCGCGGAGTAACCATACTTAGTTCGCGCGTTGATCTTAGCGCCGCGATCCAGCAGCACCTGCATTTTTGCGGCGTCCGGCGCGGCCAGCATGAGGGCGGTCGTGCCCGCTTTCGTCGCCGAGTTAGGGTCGAAGCCTTTGTCAAGCAGACGCTTCACGTCCTCCGCTGTACCGAAAAGCATCGCTCCGACCCACGCCTCAATCGCAGGCGGCTTGGCCTCGCGCAGCTCAGGCGTGTCTACTTTCCGCGACGGCCCGAGCGCGCGCGAAAGCGCCATGATCGCCCAGCTCGCGCCGAGCGCCGAGATCATCTGATCGTGCCTGTACGGATAACCGCTCTCAAAATAATCCGGGCTGAGCGGCGCGGGCGGATACAGCCGGCTCGCGACATGCCAGGTCCCATCCGGTTTCTGCGTCTTGAGCAAGTAATCGATCCCTCGCCGGAAGGCGGCATCGCTCGAAGCCCCGGCTTCATCCAGCGCGACCAAAGCTTCTCCGGTCGAATACGCGTCGCTTGCTCGCCCATCGAGCGAGCTCCATCCGCCGTCCGCTTGCTCTAAACCTTCAAGCTCTTTCGCGCGGCGCTCGATTGCTTCGCGATCCGCTTCGGACCACTTCAGTCCCAGCAACTGAAACACTCGCTCCTCGGTGTCGCGAGGCGCTCTCGCCAGCAGCCATTCCCGCCCGCGTTCTATCCTGCGCCGCGAGTCTTCGAGCAAACTCGGATGCGAATAGATCCGCAACGCGCGAATCGACAGCGCGGTCGATGTGACCACGCTATAGGATTGCGGCGGTCTCTCGTCGAACTCGTTCCAATGCCCGTCTGCTTTCTGGCGCTGCGCGAGAAAGCGCGCATACACCGCCGTAACAATGCTTGGCAGGACTCCCGCGGCGTCCGCCGCCAGCAGATTGTAACCGTCGCCGAGCCCCGGATCGATAATCCGCGCATGCTCCACCGCCTGGTCGAGATCTGCGTACATGGTGAAAGCCTTCGCCACATCGGCGCGGGCAATTCGTTCATCCACCGGGATCCCATGCTGCCGAGCCTCCCGGTAAGCCAGCGCGGGCAGGAACTGGTGATGGCAGGAGGAGCACGTCTGTTGGGAAAACCAGTTTTTCTGGGAAGCCTGCAATCGAGCGACCGCGCGCCCCGCGGCAGCGCGGATTTGAGCTGCGGTTGGATTCCCGGGGACCGTCCCGGCCCCGGCTAGAGCGGCGAAAATCAGCAAGCCGGCCGCAAACCTCATGGCGCGATTTTATCACCCGATTCGCGCCTCAATCCCCCTAACGGCCGTATTCCAGACGGCGGTTTTCAGCGTCATACTAGGTACATGAAAACGGTGCGGCTAGGCTTGATGTTTTGGGCAGCGGCGGCGCTGGCGCAGTTCCCGTTTCCGGGTCAGTACCCAGGCGGTGGTTATCCTGGCGGAGGTCCTTACCCGAGTCGGCGCTACCCTCAGCAGCAACAGCAACAACCACAGCAGAGCGGGCGTTCCAATCGTCCCACCACATTCACTACCGATGGCATGGTTCGCCGGGTTGCCGGGAATCAGCTCATCATAGAGCCCGATGACCATCGGATCGTCTGGTTCCGGATCACGGCCCAAACCGTCGCGCACAAGGACGGCAACACCACCGATGTCGGCCGCTTTCAGCCCGGCGACCGCGTCAGCGTCGATGCGAGCGAAGATGACGAAGGCAATCTGACCGCGACCCAGGTCGAATGGGTCCGCGCGGGGAATGCCAGTGAACGAGCCGCAGCCCAAGAAGCTTGGGACCTTCCTAGCGATGGCAGCCTGCGAGCCTCCGCCAATGCTCCTTCCGGCCGCCGGGACCCATCCCGGGTTGACGATGATGACGATCGGCCAATCTTGCGCCGCAAGAACAGTGACGATTCTGCGCCGGCCAATCCCGCGCCCTCGGCCCAAGCCGCGCCAACGCCTTCTCAAGCTGGCAATGTCCCTCCGGTCGCCGCACCCAATTCCGACGATTCCAGCACCGCCGGTCCTGCGACGCAGATTGAACCGCCGCCGCCCCCGCCCGACGCCGACGATCCCGGCCGTCCGGTGCTCCGCCGCGGTGGAGCTGCGACTGCCCGCCAGCAGCCTGATGCCGCTGCTTCGCCCACGGCTTCCACGACTCCGGCTTTGCCCCCCTCCGCTCCGGCTCTAGTCGGCGCGCCCGCGAGCGATATCCCCGTCCGGCCGCGCCCGCAGCAAACCATTGGGACTCAGGGAGATCCCTTAATCGAGAAGGTTCGGGAAGCGGCCTACGCGTATTCCTCGACTCTGCCCAACTTCATGTGCCAGCAGATGACCACGCGCTACCGCACCGCGAACGTACGCGCGGGCTGGGACACCGTCGATCTGGTGACCGCCGACGTTGCCTATGAAAATGGCCAGGAAAGTTACCGCAACATCAAGGTCGGCAGTCGAATAGCCCAATCGATGGATGAAGTCGGGGGCACTCGCTCAACCGGAGAGTTTTCTTCCATGCTTCAGGACCTGATGAGTCCTGCTACCGGCGCGACCTTCCGCCGCGATGGAACCGATACGCTGCGCGGACGCAATGCCATCGTATTCGCGCTCGACGTGCCCAGAGAGCGGTCGCATTGGCGCGTTGAAGCGCCATCGCAGCTCTACTATCCGGCATATAAAGGGACAATTTGGGTGGATCGGGACACTGCGCGTGTGCTGCGTATTGAATTGCAGGCCCGGAATCTTCCTTCCGCGTTCCCTTTCGACACAGTCGAATCCGCCACCGACTACGACTTCATCCGCCTCGCTGCGGCGGAGCAGGAGTTTCTTCTTCCAGCCAACGCGGAAGTTCTAAGCTGCGAGCGCGGAACCAGCTACTGCTCACGTAACCGAATCGAATTCCGTAACTATAAGAAGTTCGACGCGGCGTCGAGCATCACCTTCAAGTGAGGCGCGCCCCCTTCGGAGCGCCCTCGTAAGGCACTGCATCGAAAACCAGAAAGCTGCCTTCCGCCACGTAGTACTCGGCTTAGGTGGAACGCAACGTGCTGCCCTCAGCCAGCGTCAGTAGACTGTTATACTAGCAGCAATCCTTTGCGTCTCTTTCAATGTTTAAATACTGTGCCTTTTTTTCACTATGTGCGGGTATGGCCATTGCCCAGCCGCAATTCGTCACCGGGCAAGCGGCCCGGTTAGTGATTGGCCAGACTAGCTTTACGTCCCAAACCCAGGGCGCTTCCAACACCCTATTGGGCGGGGCCGGCGGGGTCGCCGTTGCCAACGATACCCTGTTTGTAGCCGATTCAAACCGCGTCGGCTTCACGCCAATCAATAACCGCGTTCTGATGTTTCAGAACCTATCGCAGATCCTTCCGGTTCCCACCGCGGAAATCCCCGCCTATAGTGGAACCTGTCCCGTCTGCGGCGGCCAAGCGACCGTAGTTCTCGGCCAGCCGGACTTTCTGAGCACCAATTTCCATACGACCCAAAACGGAATGCGCACTCCGACGTCGGTTGCCACGGACGGCCGCATTCTCGCCGTTGCCGATACCGAAAATAACCGCGTCCTTCTATGGAACTCGATTCCGGTTACAAACGGCCAGCCCGCCGACATCGTGTTGGGTCAGCCCAACTTCACCACGGTCGAGTCGATCGCCGCTTCCGCATCCAGCTTTCGCGGACCCGAAGGCGTTTGGATCCAAGGTGGAAAGTTGTTCGTCGCCGATACCCAAAACAACCGGATCCTAATCTGGAATTCGATCCCCACAACCAACAATCAGCCGGCCGACCTGGAATTGGGCCAAAGTAGCTTTACTTCGGTTCAGGGGGTGCCGGTAACCACCACTAATCTTACGGCCACTCAGGGGACGATGCTGAATCCAGTATCGGTGAGCAGCGACGGCGTGCATCTCTTCGTCGCGGATCTCGGCTACAACCGCGTTCTCATTTGGAATTCGATTCCCACCCAGAATGGTAAACCCGCCGATGTGGAAGTCGGGCAAACGAATTTTACCAACGCGATCGCCAACGATAACGTGGACCTTTGTCCTCAAGCCGGAGTTGACACCAGCAACACTCCCCCAACTCCGACCTATCCCGATCGTTGCGGACGCACCCTGAATTATCCCCGCTTCGCGCTTTCCGACGGGACCCGCTTGTTCATCGCCGATGGCGGCAATGACCGCGTGTTGATCTTCAATCAAATTCCCACGCAGAACGCCGCCGAGGCCGACGTCGTCCTGGGCCAGCCCGATGAGTACGCTAGCGTCGTCACCAGCACAACCAGTTTGTTTAGCCCGCTGCTGCTGCAAGCGGCATCGAATGTCGATCCCACTCCCACTTCGCTCGCCTGGGACGGAAGCAATCTTTACGTGGCGGATCCGAGCAACCGCCGCATCCTGGTCTACACTCCCGAGACCCCCAATATCCCCAACGACGGCATCCGCAACGCAGCCAGCCTGGAGACGTTTGCCACCGGCGAAGTCGACGTCAGCGGAACCATCGAAGCCGGCGATGTGATCACCGTGACCATTGGAGGCACCATTGCGGGCATGTCTGTCACCAACAACTACAACTACACGATTCTCTCGACCGACACGACCACCACAATCCTGCAAGAGCTGGTGAACATCATCAACGCAGGCGCGGGCGACCCGTTCGTGTACGCGTCTATCCCGCCGACTCTGGAT
>JASHRP010000212.1 GCA_030037375.1 Bryobacteraceae bacterium
CGGGCCGCCGATCTTTAACTTCGACGCCAAACTCGCCAAGGGCATCAAGTTCAGCGAGCGAATCAATTCACAGCTCTTCATGGAGGCGTTGAATGTCTTCAATCACCCCAACTGGTTCGTTGGCGACCAGAACATCAATTCACCGCTATTCGGCAAAATTACCTCTAATGCGGGCTTCAACCCGCGTGAATTGCAACTGGGCCTAAAGGTGTCCTTCTAGCGCCTTCCACGCCGCCGCCCAAGTGAAACGTTCGAGATAAGACTCCCGGCCTGCCCGGCCCAGAGCTTCCCTGCGCGGGCCATCTTCGAGCAGCCGAACGACCGCGTCCGCAAAGGACTCCGCGTCATCCCGAATGAGCAGGTCCCTCCCATCGATCGCGCCCAGCCCTGCCGCGCCAATGGATGTCGAAACCACCGCGCGGCACGCGGCCCAGGCTTCGAGGATCTTGAACCGCGTTCCGCTTCCGGAGAGCAGCGGCACAACCGCAACTTTCGCCCTCGCGATCTCGGTAATCGCATCGTTGACGGAACCGATAACGCGAATGCGGTCGTCTCCCGCGGTCCAGCGCGCGACGGCTTCGGGATTCTTTCCGATCAACCTCCATTCGAATCCGGCCGCGCGTTCGCGAACCTGCGGCCAAATCTGCGTCCGGAACCACCGAACCGCTTCGACGTTCGGATGATATTCGAGATTTCCGCTGAAGACGATGCAGTTCTCCTCCGGAACATCGGGGCGCGGGATCTCGGGCAGCGCATTCGGGTAAACGATGATGTGCGGATGCTCTATCCGCTGCGCGTCTTCCTCGCTCGCAACCAGCACGAGGTCAAAGCGCGGCAGCCATTCGCGCTCCAACTGGGCATAAGCATCGGCAAACCGCTGCGACGCCCAACTCGCCAGCCAGCGCGCGGCTCGCGCGTGCGTCCGCGCTAGATCGCTCTCCACGTTGTGCAGATCGAGAACGACCACCTTGCAGTGCCGGCGCAGCAGCGGCGCGTAGGAGGCGCACCAGAAATGCTCAATTACTCCGAGATCGAATTGTTTCCCGCGCAGCCGCGCTTCAAGTTGGTCTTCGTAACCGGAATACCGGTCGAATAGCGGCGGCACGCCGCGGACGAGCCTGTTCGCGTTTCGAAGAACCCGCGCCGCTACGGCCTTGGAATGGCGCCGCAGGTCGAACCCGGCGACCTCCACCGAGTACTTGGCGCGCAGGTATTCGAGCAGAGAAGCCGATCGCAGCCCTCCGCCGCCGGACCCCGCAACGGGCGGCTCCGGCGAGAGGAACAGGGCGCTAGCGCCCCCTGAAGACGCGGATCGCGGCGTCATACACCTCTCGCGTGCGGCGAGCCGTCGCGCGCCAGCTAAATTCTCCGGCTCGATCCAGCGCCCGCGCTCGCATCGCATCGAAATTCGCAGGAGCGCGGGCAATGGCGGCCAGCGCCTCAGCCAAGGCGCGCGTGTCCGTCGCATCCACGTGGATCGCTGCGCCTCTCCCGGCGGCTTCGCCGGAGACCTCCAGAATCGCGGGATCGCGCGACGCCACCACCGCCGCGCCGCACTGCATCGCTTCGAGCACCGGCAGACCGAACCCCTCATAGTGCGACACGTAGATGAAGGCTAACGCGCCCGAATAAAGCCGCGGAAGTTCCGCTTCCTCCACCGCGCCCAGCAAGCGCAGCCCTGGCTCCGGCGCGGGCTTGGGGAAACCCTCGCGAATGTGGCCCGCTAAAACCAGATCGACCTCGAAGCATTTCCGTACTTCACGCCAAGCCTCGATCACGCGAAGCACATTCTTGCGCGGCTCAAGCGTGCCCACAAAAAGGAAGTATGGGGGATCGGCCGGCGGGCACTCCACGCGTCGAAACGCGTCCGATGCGGCCAAAGGTACGGCGACAATGCGGTCCGGGTCAATCCGGAAGCGGGCGATGGCTTCGCGGCGCACGGCCTCGCTATGAGTAATCACCATGTTCGCCAGGCCCAGCCGGAGCAAAATCGGCGTGCGGCGGCGAATGCGGCTCGAATCTGCCTCGCCGCCCCCTTTTGCCTCTTCCGATGTCCATTCTTCCGATCTCCATGGGGAAAGATCGTGGAGGGTCATTACTGCCGGATGGCGGGGTAGGTATGGAACCGAGAAGTCGGTCCCGTGGAACAGGTCGGCGCGTAAGCGGGATAACTCCCGGCCGAGCCCGTATAGCCACCATTTTCGCGTAATGGATGTAGTAGGCGGCCGGCCAATGCGAACGTTTGGGGGGAGCGAAGCTGCAGGCGGTAGATTTTGGTCTGATAGCAGCCAGTACTGGTCCTCCGGGAACTCCGCCGCTAACGCTCGTACCAGCTCAAGGGTATAGCGCGCGACTCCGCCCGTCGATATCGTGAGTGGAGTACCATCGAGGCCAATCGTCAAGGCTGTTGCGGCGTGGGCAGACGCTTGTGTCCGCTCTCAGGCTTCATTATGCAGCGAACTGTTCAGGAGTGTAGGATAACATCGTGGGACTTGACAACTTGAAACCGCTCGACGAGTTGCGGCGCCTGGACCAGCAGATTGAAAGCGTCAGCGAATTGGCCGGGCTGAAGCCCATTTTCTTCAGGCTGGAAGAGATCGCCAAGGCCAACGTCAATGACTTCGACGTGCAGCTTGCCGTTGGCGATATCAAGCAACATCTGGTGAATCGCGGCACCAAGCTTAAGGAGATGAAGGACGCCAAACCGGCGGCCGTGCCTCGGTCATCTGTTATGGCGCCCCCTCCGCCGGCTGCTCCGCCGACGGTAACCGCGCCCCCCGTGGTTCCACCCCCGCCGCCGGTCAGCCCGCCGTCGGCTCCTCCGCAGGCGCCTCCGATGCCCACCGTTTCCGCGCCGCCCGTTCCTCCTCCTCCGCCGCCGATGCCGATGCCCACGCAATCGACACCGGTGCCCACACAAGGACCCTGGGCGACCACCGAAAGCGCGCCGCCAACGATTCCACCGCCGTCGGCGTCAAGCGCTGGTATGCCCTCCACGATACAGAGCCGCGTGGCGCCTCCGCCGCCAAAGCCTCCGGCGAAACCGCCGCAGAAGCCCGCAGCAAAGCCCAAGCAGCCGTCGAGTGTTCCGAAGCCGGTGCTGATCGGAGCCGCGATTGGCTTGGTTGTCGTGATCGGCCTCGTGGCGTTCATCGTGCACAAGCGCCGGCTGAAGAACGCCGTTCCGTCGGCTATCGCCGTGCAGATCGCCACAACCCCGCCCGGAGCTGCCATTCGCGTGAACGGTGAGGCTCAATGCACCTCGAATTGCAATATCGATCTGGCGCCCGGAAATTATCAGATCACAGCATTCCTCGACGGTTATGAACCGGCCGCCAGCGGTATCGCGGTGGTTGCGGGTCAGCCCGTTTCGGTCAATCTGTCACTGGAGCCGCAAGCGCAGAGCCTGCGCATCATCACCGATCTCGATAAGGGCCAGGTGGCAATCGATGGCGATCCGCCCGCCGACTTGCAACAGGGCCAGTTCGTGCTCGATCGCGTGCTTCCCGGCACCCACACCGTCAAAGTGACCGGAAAGGGCGGCGAGGCCGATTTCACGTTCCAGATTGCGGACGCGAAGCAGCCCACTATCGCCGGGCCGCTGACCGCTAAAAACCTGGATGCGGTGCTGGTGGCGAGCATGGGAAATCAGGCCCACGTGCTGATCAGCGGCAGCCCATCGAAGCTCGCGGTGAACGGCCAGCCGGAGGCCGACACGAATCCGGCGGGCGTGGATTTGAAGAATTTCCAGGCGGGCGTCGACGAGCTGGTGATCGGCGACGGCAAGGACCAGCACAGCGTAAAAGAGAATTTCGGCCCGGCGCCGATGATCACGGCGTTCCTGAAATCCGATCTCAACGAAGGAACGTTGGTGGTGTCCACCGGAGAGGACGATGTTCGCGTGTTTCTCAACAACCGCGAATACCCAAGCCGCACGCAGCGCGGCCAGCTCCGTATCCCGGCCATCGGACAAGTTGCGGTGAGAGTCATGAAGGACGGCTTCGATTCTCCGCCGGCTCAAACAGCGCTGGTGAAGAAAGGCTCGGAGACGCGGCTCGAGTTTAAGCTGACCCCAGCTCCGCAGTTCTCGATTCTGCGGATCAGCGCGGGAACACCCGGCGCGGAAGTGCTGATCGATCAACGCAGCCTCGGCACGATCGGGCAGGACGGCTCCTTCTCCAATGGGACAATCCCTCCCGGCGATCACATCATCGACATCCGCAAGGACGGCTTCGGGCCGCACAGGCTGCCGCGCAATTTCCGCGTCGGAGAAGCCGTAACCATCGTCGGAGGCGATTCAGTGTTGACGGCAAATCCGACTCCGCCGCCCCCTCCACCCGTAACCAAGAAGGTCGAGCCGCCGCCTCCGCCACCTAAGCCCGCACCGCCTCCGCCGCCCAAAGTGGGGACCATGGCGGACTGGGTAGAGCCATCGGCGTGGAAATTGGTCAACGGCGTTTGGCTGAACCAGGCCAAAGGATTCATCCCGTATAAGATGCCGCCCAAGGGCGTTTTCACGTTCACCGTCGAACTGGTCAAGGGCGGAAGCATTTTCCATGGCGGACGCGTGCGTTGGTACCTGAACTACATCGACAGCAAGAACTACGCCCAGTTTGAGATGGACAACAAAAACTTCTGGGCCAAGGTGATTTCCAAAGGCGGCAAAGCCCAGGAGCGGACGCATACCCAGATCAAGGATCTGGGAAATCAGAAATCGTTCACCATCGAGATCGATGTCACCCCGGAACATATCGTCCACAAGTTGATGGTGGGCGGCGAGTGGATGACGCTCGATTCCTGGGCCGAGACCGGGCATAATTTCTCGGAAGGCACGTTCGGATTCTTTATCCAGGGCAATGATGAAATTGGTTTGACCGATTTCAAATTTCAGCCCAAATGAAACCTTCGCGGCGCCGGTTTTTGGCCGCCGCTCCAGCTCTGATCGGCTTGACCGCAAAAGCGGACCGCCGAATTGAAGGGCAGTTCGTCAACGAAGCGTTTGAGCTGGGGCACCGGCTGAGAGACCGCCGTCCCTTCGCCGCGCCGGCGCGCCAAGAGAAGGTATCGATCGTCATTGTCGGCGCCGGCATGGCGGGATTGAGCGCGGCCTGGCGCTTGCAAAAGCGCAATTTCCGGGATTTCCTCTTGCTCGACATGGAACCTTCGGCGGGCGGAAATTCCCGCTGGGGCGAGAACGAGATCACCGCCTATCCGTGGGCCGCGCATTACGTGCCGATTCCGGACGCTCGCGAAACCCTGGTGCGGGAACTCTTCGAAGAGTTGGGGGTCTTGAAAAACGGCGAGTGGGATGAGCGCAGTCTCTGCTTCGCCCCGCAGGAGCGGCTTTTCATTCACGGCCGATGGCAGGAGGGCATCGAGCCCGAGGCCGATGCATCCGCCAAAGACCGCGACGATTACCGGCGCTTTCAGGCGCGCATGTCCGAATTCCGCGCCTCCGGTCAATTCACCATTCCAATGGAACGCGGCGCCAAACCCTCTCCTCTCGATTCATTCTCTTTCGCGGAGTGGCTGCGCGAAAACGGCTTCACGTCGCCGTATCTCGATTGGTACGCGAACTATGCCTGCCGCGACGATTATGGCGCTCTGGCACGCGACACCTCAGCCTGGGCTGGCGTTCATTACTTCGCGTCGCGCGCGCCGGAAGAACGCGGGCCTCTCACTTGGCCCGAAGGCAACGGTTGGATTGCGCGCCGCCTGATCGAGCGCGTTCGGCCATTCTTGCAAACGGCATCTCCCGTGTATGCGATCCTTCGCGACAAGACTCGCCTGCGGGTACGAACAGAGGCCGTCGAATACCTGGCGGATCGCGTGATCTTCGCGGCTCCGACGTTCCTTGCGCCGTATGTAATCGAGGGCGTGCCTCCGGCGGATGGCTTCGTTTATTCGCCATGGCTCACAGCGAATCTGACGCTCGACCGTCTGCCAGCCGAAAATGGATTCGAGCCTGCCTGGGACAACGTGATCTTCGATTCGCCCGCGCTCGGCTACGTCTCGGCCACGCACATGAGCTTGCACTCACACATCGACCGGACCGTTTGGACGTTTTACTGGTCGCTGGCGGAGGGTCCGCCCGCTCAGATGCGCCAGCGCCTGCTCGATCATGACTGGGGCTGGTGGCGCGAGGCAATTCTCAACGATCTATCGCGTGCGCATCCGGACATCCGCAACTGCGTGACTCGAATCGATATCATGCGCATCGGCCACGCCATGTCGCGGCCCGTTCCCGGCTTTCTTGACTCGTCAGTGCGGAAGCGATTCGTGAGCGGCCCAGGGCCTGTCTACTACGCGAACTCCGATCTAAGCGGATTTTCGATCTTCGAGGAAGCGCAATACCGAGGCGTCACGGCCGCCGATCGCGCGCTTGCGGAGGTGGGAAGACGCTAAAATCTCCCGCTGCGTGGCGCCAAAACTCGAAGCTCCGCGCGGTGATTCCCGGATTGGGTTTCGCTCGCTCCTGTTCGTAGATCGCGGAGAGCCACTCGAAGAACTCGCGCGCCTCGGCATCCAGACCGGTGAGGCGCAGGCACTTGAGTATTCTCGTAATCCGCAGATGATTATGATTTCCGGGCGTGATCCAATGGCTTGACGCGCGGTAGAACCGCAGCATGCGTTGGTAAGCCGCCTGCAGATTCGCTAAAGCCTCGGGCTGCGCGCGGACCGCCGCGATTGTCGCAGCGTCGAGCACCGGCGCGGCCGGGTTCACTGGGCTCGGCTCGGTGAGCGGGAACATCCACTGAATGAAATCGTGGACGCGCTCCAGACGCTCATCCGGCCACGCCACGATTTCGCTCAAGCGCCGCCCTTCGCTATCGGGAGACGTACCGTTCAAGAACTCGATCAATCTCGCATTTGGGCTCATGCGATTTGCTTAATTGTATGATGATGAAGAATGATAGGGGTCATCGGCGCGGCTGGCGCTCTTGCTGCCGCCGGAGGCTTCGCTGCCTACGCCGTACGGGGACGCTCTTCGAGTTTCTTTGCGCCGTCCGTCTATCGCGGAGACCACTCCCGAGCGGCGCTAGCGTTGACTTTCGACGACGGTCCCAGCGAGTCCACTCCTGCCCTGCTCGAACTCCTGGCTCGCCACGGGGTCCGCGCGACCTTCTTCATGTGCGGCCACAACGTTCGCCGCCTTCCCGCGATAGCGCGCCAAGTCGCCGAGGCTGGCCACGAAATCGGCAATCATACCGATACTCATCCTCGCCTCAACTTCAAGCCGGCCGATTTCATCGAACGCGAAATCGACCTTGCCCAGCAGTCTATTCAACTCCACACCGGAGTGGTCCCGCGATTCTTTCGCGCCCCGTACGGCGTCAGATGGTTCGGATTGCGCCGCGCCCAGGAACGTCTAGGCGTAATGGGAGTCATGTGGACCGTGATTGGACGCGACTGGGTTCTGCCCGCGCAACCGATCTCGCAGCGCCTAATTCGTGGCGCCTCCAACGGCGGAGTTTTATGTTTGCACGATGGGCGAGGGCTGAGGCAAGCGCCTGACGTGTCACCGATGTTGACCGCCGTAAGTCAGGCGATTCCGCTCCTAAAAGCGCGAGGGTTTCGTTTCGTCACGTTGACCGAGATGTTCGCTTCGGCGAGCGGGAAACTTTCTTCCTAAGTACAAAACCAAACTGCCGGATCATTGGAATCACCGGATTGCTCAGGCATTCTCAAATTGTTGCAAGCGGGACTCGAAGGCCGTAATCGGAGGCGGCCTTCGGGAATCGCTTCCCGAAACGGCCTTTGCTTCTCCTCTAACTGAAACGCCGGGCGAGACCCTCAATGAGGCCCGCCCGGCTCCTCCACTGGTGCTCCAAAGTTAATTCTTGAATTTGTATCACATTCGCACGGCCGGTGCACTGGCCGTCACGAGACATTTCTCAAACGCGCCGAAAAACTGATCGAGTCCGGCCGGAGTCGCCAAGGGCCCCATCATTCCGATGCGGAAGATTTTGCCCGCCAGAGGCCCGAATCCCCCAGCGATTTCGATTCCATGGTCAGCCAGCAGAGCGCGGCGAACCAACGCGTCGTCCACGCCTTCTGGCACGCATACCGTGTTGAGGTTGGGAATGCGATGGGAAGGAGTTGCGACATGCATGCGCAAGCCCATCGCTTCCACCCGGCGAACGAACTCGGCATGAACGCGGGCATGGCGCTCGAAGCGTTTTTCCACGCCTTCGTCCAGGATCGCCGCCAACCCCTCGCGCAGCGCGTAAAAGCTCGAAACCGGAGCCGTGTGATGGTACCGATGCTGAACCCCATAGTACTCGGACAACAATTTGAGATCGAGGTACCAGACCCGGTTCGGATTCTTCCGGGCTTGCAGGCGCTCCATGGCTCTGGGCGAAACGGTGAAGGGCGAAAGTCCGGGAGGGCAACTCAATCCCTTTTGCGTGCAACTGAACGCCATGTCGATGCCCGATTCATCGACGCGGATGGGCGCCGCGCCAAGCGAAGTCACGCAGTCGCCAATAACCAGCGCGCCGGCCTCATGCGCCGGCCGGCTGATGGCCTGCGGCGGTTGCAGCGCGCCGGTGGATGTTTCGGCATGAACGAACGCTGCCACCTGGGGACGTTCGCGTTCGATCGCCTCGCGAGCTTCGGCTTCCGTGAACACGTCGCCCCACGGTTTCTCGAAGCGGATTACGGTTGCGCCATGGCGCCGGCCCATCTCGGCGATACGCTCGGCGAAATAGCCGGCGGAGAAAACCAGAAACTTCGTGCCGGGATCGACGAAATTGCTGACGGCGGTTTCCATGCCGGCGCTGCCGGTTCCGGAAATCGCCAGAGTGAAGTCGTTCTGGGTGCCGAAGACCTGTTGCAAGCCAGCGCGAACTTCTTCATTCACTTGGAAAAAGAAAGGATCGAGATAACCCACTACGGGTTTGGCCATAGCCTCATAAACACGCGGCTCGATCTGCGTGGGGCCGGGGCCAAACAGAAAACGGCGGGGAGGAGAAAGAAAGCCCATGACTCCAGTGTAGCGAACGAGTTTGAGCCCCGGCCAATCAGCTCTGCATGCAAGTTGATGGCAGCTTTTGCGAACGCGATTGTATTCCGAAGGTCCGTGGTAAACTGATCGAGTGCCGTCAAACCTCCGGCCGCGCTCCGAGACTGGATACCGCGAGTGCAAGCCGTTGAATTCACGGGCCTGTAGCTCAGTTGGTTAGAGCGCTACCTTGACACGGTAGAGGTCAGAGATTCGAGTTCTCTCAGGCCCACCACCCAACGCTTTGAAAACACGAGACCGGTCTTGATGCTATGCGGCATCGTGTCCGTCCAATTCCCGCACAAATTCCCGCATTTGAACTCGGGAGGACAAGGCTGGTCCAAACTCGCCGCAGCAACGCAAGGGGATGATGTGGCGCCACGACAATTCCATCCTGTATCGGTGCGCTCCAGGGCTAGCTATGTCACGGTTTGGGACTGCCGGCTGCACGGTTTGTCCTCAATTCTCCTAGCTTTACGGAGCTCCCGGACTCTCGCGCATCACCGCGAGGCTGTGTTGATGGGGCGCACGGGCCTTTGCGTCTTGCTTCGACCGGGGTACGAGAGAAAAGGTCGCCATCGCCAACGTGGCGACGAGTGTCGCAGACCTGATTGCGGTCGTTGACCTCCAGACAGGATCAGGACGCGATGCAGGCTGTCTATCGTTGCATCGCTGGAAGCCAGCAATCGCGCAGCTCCGCTCCCTTTTGTTCGTATCCGCGTAATTCCTGGCGAGCCCGGATCATCCAGGGCTTCGGAGCGAGCGTTCTGAGGCGAAGTCGTTCGACGCTGCGCAAGATCCCGCCGGGAGGGGAGCTTCCAGCGCAAAATTCAGTGTGATATTTTCTT